>NZ_JWMC01000059.1:0-104094 GCF_000812405.1 Pseudomonas sp. PI1 | reverse complement strand
CTTCCCTGATATCAATCAACCCCGACCCACCCCCCTGGCCCCCTAAAATATCCCCGCCGCGCCTGGTCACCCGGACGACCATCCATCGCGAACTACAGGCCCCCACGCCTGCGTCACGGCAGCGCACCCGCGGCAGGGAAAGCGAATGCCTCCCCGGGCCTCGCTTTCCACCCACAGGGTTCGGAAAAAGCAGCCATCACGGCTTTTTCAGCCTCTATCCCATGCAAAAAAGCAATGGCCCGTGGGCCTGGAACACCCGTTCCATTTGCTTTTCCCCATGCCGATTGTGCATGGGGTAGCCGTTTCCGGCATTAGACGCGAAGAAGGGGGGTGGGAATCATGCGCCCTTTTTTTCGCCACCCCGGCCATCCCGGTGGCGGGCGAAACCCCCGACTTCCACAAGAACCAAGGGTGAACACATATGGGCAAAGCCAAGCTCAGCCTCGCCTGGCAGATCGTCATCGGTCTGGCACTGGGCATCGCCATGGGTACCGTGCTGAACCACTTCAGCGCGGAGAAGGCCTGGTGGATCAGCAACATCCTGCAGCCGGCGGGCGACATCTTCATCCGCCTGATCAAGATGATCGTGGTGCCGATCGTCATCTCCTCGCTGATCGTCGGCATCGCCGGCATGGGCGACGCCAAGAAGCTCGGGCGCATCGGCCTGAAGACCATCGTCTACTTCGAGATCATCACCACGGTGGCCATCGTCGTCGGCCTGGTGCTGGCCAACCTGTTCCAGCCCGGCGCCGGCATCGACATGAGCACCCTGGGCACGGTGGACATCTCCAAGTACGCGCAGACCGCCAAGGAAGTGGAACACCACCACGCGTTCATCGAGACCATCCTCAACCTGATCCCGTCGAACATCTTCGCCGCCATGGCCCGCGGCGAGATGCTGCCGATCATCTTCTTCTCGGTGATGTTCGGCCTGGGCCTGTCGTCGCTGCCGGCGCCCACCCGCGAGCCGCTGGTGAAGATGTTCCAGGGCGTGGCCGAGGCCATGTTCCGCGTCACCCACATGATCATGCTCTACGCGCCGGTCGGGGTGTTCGCGCTGATCGCCGTGACTGTCGCCAGCTTCGGCTTCGCCTCGCTGCTGCCGCTGGCCAAGCTGGTGCTGCTGGTGTACTTCGCCATCGCCTTCTTCGCCTTCATGGTGCTGGGCCTGGTGGCGCGGCTGTTCGGCTTCTCGATCATCAAGCTGATGCGCATCTTCAAGGACGAGCTGGTCCTGGCCTATTCCACCGCCAGCTCCGAGACCGTATTGCCGCGCATCATCGAGAAGATGGAAGCCTACGGCGCGCCCAAGGCGGTGAGCAGCTTCGTGGTGCCCACCGGCTACTCCTTCAACCTCGACGGCTCGACGCTCTACCAGAGCATCGCGGCGATCTTCATCGCCCAGCTCTACGGCATCGACCTGTCCATCGGCCAGCAACTGATGCTGGTGCTGACGCTGATGGTCACCTCCAAGGGCATCGCCGGCGTGCCGGGCGTGTCCTTCGTGGTCCTGCTGGCCACCCTGGGCAGCGTCGGCATCCCCCTGGAAGGCCTGGCCTTCATCGCCGGCGTCGACCGCATCATGGACATGGCGCGCACCGCGCTGAACGTCATCGGCAACGCCCTGGCGGTGCTGGTGATCTCCAAGTGGGAAGGCATCTACGACGGCAAGCAGGGCGCGCTCTACTGGCAGGCGGTGGAACAGGGCCGCGGCGAAGAGCTGCTGAGCGACGCCCGGCAGAACACCGCGCACTGAGCCAGGCCGAACGGCGGATAACGCGAAGCGTTATCCGCCGTTACACCGGGCGCATGCCCGGCTTCGGGATCGAGCCCGGAGGCGCTTTGCGGCCTTGGCGTTTCTGGCAGCGATGCACGCGCGCCGTTATCATCGCGGCCAACGTCCTTGGGGGGATACCCATGCTCAACGGCCTCTGGCTCGGCTTTTTCCTGGTCGCGGCGGTCACCGCGCTGTCGCGCTGGCTGCTCGGCGGCCAGGCCGACGTGTTCGCCGCCATGGTCGAGAGCCTGTTCGCCATGGCCAAGCTGTCGGTGGAGGTCATGGTCCTGCTGTTCGGCACCCTGACGCTCTGGCTGGGCTTCCTGCGCATCGCCGAGAAGGCCGGCCTGGTGGAGCGCCTGGCGTGGCTGCTGGGCCCGCTGTTCCGCCGGCTGATGCCCGAGGTGCCGGCCGGTCACCCGGCCATCGGCCTGATCACCCTGAACTTCGCCGCCAACGGCCTGGGCCTGGACAACGCCGCCACCCCCATCGGCCTCAAGGCGATGAAGGCGCTGCAGGAACTCAACCCCAGCAGCACCACGGCGAGCAACGCGCAGATCCTCTTCCTGGTGCTCAACGCCTCGTCGCTGACGCTGCTGCCGGTGACCATCTTCATGTACCGCGCGCAACAGGGCGCGGCCGACCCCACCCTGGTGTTCCTGCCGATCCTCCTGGCCACCAGCGCCTCGACCCTGGTCGGCCTGCTCTCGGTGGCGGTCATGCAGCGCCTGCGCCTGTGGGACCCGCTGGTGCTCGCCTACCTGGTCCCCGGCGCCCTTGCCCTGGGCGCCTTCATGGCGCTGCTGGCCGGGCTTTCCGCCACGGCGCTGGCACAGCTCTCCTCGCTGCTGGGCAACCTCACCCTGTTCGGCCTGATCGTGGCGTTCCTGGTGCTCGGCTGGCTGAAGAAGGTGCCGGTCTACGAAACCTTCGTCGAAGGCGCGAAGGAAGGCTTCGACGTGGCCAAGAACCTGCTGCCCTACCTGGTGGCGATGCTCTGCGCCGTCGGCGTGCTGCGCGCCTCCGGGGCCCTGGAGATGGTGCTCGGCGGCATCCGCTGGACGGTCGAGGGCCTGGGCTGGGACACCCGCTTCGTCGACGCCCTGCCCACCGCGCTGGTCAAGCCGTTCTCCGGCAGCGCGGCGCGCGCCATGCTGCTGGACACCATGCAGAGCCAGGGCGTGGACAGCTTCGCCGCGCGCCTGGCGGCCACCGTGCAGGGCAGCACCGAGACCACCTTCTACGTGCTGGCGGTGTACTTCGGCTCGGTGGGCATCCAGCGCGCCCGCCACGCCGTGGGCTGCGCCCTGCTGGCGGACCTGGCCGGGGTGCTGGCGTCCATCGGCGTGTGCTACTGGTTCTTCGGCTGAAGCCCGGTCGTTTAATTAACAAAAGCGGAAAATATTTGAATATCCTTATTCTTCTGAAGTTTCTTTCAGAAACAATTAGGTAATTGGATTTTTAATTAAGGATTCGCGCCACTTAATAGGGTTAATTTTCCATAAGAACTTTCCTTTAATCGAAATTAGATTTTCCTCAAATCAAATTAAGGAAAATCGCAATGAGAGGGAAAGTTAGCTGCCTGGCGCTGTGCGCCCTGCTGGCCGGCTGCAACGGCTGGGTGAAGCCGGAAGTCGATGGCCAGCTCAATTCGCGTTATTTCACGGTGTTGTCCGGCCTTCCGGCGCCGGGGCTGATGGTGGCTTCGGCGGTGCAGTGGAACGCCGACTATGCGGTGACCGCTGCCCACGTGCCCTATCTGTCGGACCTGGCCTATTCCTGCAGCACCCGCTGCGACCTGGTGTTCATCCGCCGCAAGGCCGACGGGCCGCTGCCGCACTGGCGCGCGCCGCGCAACGGCGAGGCGGTGACGGCGCTGGGCAGCAGCACCCTGCTGCTGCCGGTGAGCTCCCGCGGGCGGGTGTGGCCGGTGCCCTACCGCAACCTCAACGAGCCCAACGAAGAGCTGTACGGCATCCATGACGCGGCCCTGGCCCAGGGGATGTCCGGCGGGCCGCTGGTGGCGGCCGACGGCAGCGTGCTGGGCATGAACATCGGCTACAAGGGCACGGCCTGGGGCGGCGTGCAGCACCCGGGGCTCAAGGGCGCCAAGCGCATCAGCGTGTTCGTGCCCTACGCGGTGATCGAGCGCGAATGGAAGCTGTTCCAGGTGAAGCTGGCGCGGGAACGGGAAGCGGAAATGGGGCGCCGGTTGCAGGCGAGCAATCCCTAGGCAGGAATGACGCTTGCCATACCTGCCAATCTTTTGTGAATTTTCCGACGAGCTGTCACGAAGCTTTCATCAGCCTTTCAAACCCTTGTAATTCGGGCCTTTCAGCCATTTTTCATTTGATCTCGGGCAGTTTTTACACATAGGGTTACAAATATCTTCCCGGCCGCTGCCTGCCTGCTCGCATCCGGGAAGGGCCCCGTGATCGTCAGAATGGTGTTTCCCATGGCTTCCAAGAATTCCAAGGCCAAGGCCGTGTTCCGCGTGGTCAGCGGCAACTTTCTCGAGATGTACGACTTCATGGTGTATGGCTTCTACGCCACCGCCATCGCCAAGACCTTCTTCCCCGGCGACGACCCCTTCGCCTCGCTGATGCTGTCGCTGGCCACCTTCGGCGCCGGCTTCCTGATGCGCCCATTGGGGGCCATCTTCCTCGGCGCCTACATCGACCGCCACGGCCGCCGCCAGGGCCTGATCATCACCCTGGCGCTGATGGCCATGGGCACCCTGCTGATCGCCTTCGTCCCCGGCTATTCCACCCTCGGCGCGCTGGCGCCGCTGCTGGTGCTGCTCGGCCGCCTGCTGCAGGGCTTCTCCGCCGGTGTCGAGCTGGGCGGCGTGTCGGTGTACCTGGCGGAGATCGCCAGCCCCGGCAAGCGCGGCTTCTTCGTCAGCTGGCAGTCCGCCAGCCAGCAGGTGGCGGTGGTCTTCGCCGGGCTGCTGGGGGTCATCCTCAACCACTGGCTGAGCCCCGCGCAGATGGGCGAGTGGGGCTGGCGCGTGCCCTTCTTCGTCGGCTGCATGATCGTCCCGGCGCTGTTCGTCATCCGCCGCTCCCTGGAGGAGACCGAGGCCTTCCAGCAACGCAAGCACCACCCGCGCCTGGGCGAGGTGCTGCGCTCCATCGGGCAGAACTTCGGCCTGGTGCTGGCCGGCACCGCCATGGTGGTGATGACCACCGTGTCCTTCTACCTGATCACCGCCTACACCCCGACCTTCGGCCGCAATGAGCTGCACCTGTCGGACTTCGACGCCTTGCTGGTGACCATGTGCATCGGTCTGTCGAACTTCTTCTGGCTGCCGGTGATGGGCGCGCTGTCCGACCGCGTCGGCCGCCGCCCGCTGCTGCTCGCCGCCACCGTGCTGGCGCTGCTGACCGCCTATCCGACGCTGTCCTGGCTGGTGGCCGAGCCCAGCTTCGCCCGCCTGCTGACGGTGGAGCTGTGGCTGTCGTTCCTCTACGGCAGCTACAACGGCGCCATGGTGGTGGCGCTGACCGAGGTGATGCCGGCGGACGTGCGCACCACCGGCTTCTCCCTGGCCTACAGCCTGGCCACCGCCACCTTCGGCGGCTTCACCCCGGCGGCCTGCACCTGGCTCATCCACGCCCTGGACAACAAGGCCGCCCCCGGCCTGTGGCTGAGCGGCGCGGCGTTGCTGGGCCTGGCCGCCACCCTGGTGCTGTTCCGCCGCCGCGGCCGCGCGGCCACTTCCGGCGGCGCGCTGGCCGGCGCCTGAGGGGCTGCGGCGCTTTGCCACTGGCCGCCCCCGGCCGGCCTTGACCTCGGTCAAGGGTGGCCGGGGGCGGCAGGAGAAGGATAGGTCAATGACATTTCCTTCTTCTCCTCGGAGACAACGCCATGCCCACCCCCCTGCACCAGCAAGCCGCGGCGCTCGCCGCCGGCGGCCATGACCACTGGATCGAGACGCTCGACGACGGCAGCCACGTGCTGATCCGCCCGCTGCGCGCGGAAGACCGCGAACTGGAGCGCAACTTCCTCGAACGCCTGTCGCCGATGACGCGCAAGCTGCGTTTCCACGGCGAAGTGAAGATCAGCGACGCGCTGCTCGACAGCCTGATGGACGTGGATTACCAGGACAACATGGCATTCGTCGCCCTGGTGCACGATGACGGCGAACTGCGCGAAATCGGCATCAGCCGCTACGCCAAGGTGGACGCGAACCAGTGCGAATGCGCCCTGACCACCGCCGACGACTGGAAGCGCCGGGGCCTGGGCAAGGCGCTGATGCGCCACCTGATCGACGTGGCGCGGCGCAACGGCTTCACCCAGATGTACAGCATCGACCAGGCCATCGACCGCGACATGCGCGACCTCGCCGTGGAACTGGGTTTCCGCGCCCAGCGCGACCCGGACGACGCCACCCGGGTGATCCGCCGCCTGGCGCTGTAAGGCTCAGCGCTTGCGCCGGCGGCACCACAGCCACAGTGCCGCCGGCGGCAGCAGCACCAACAGCACCGCGCCGGCGGCCAGCGGGTAGACCATGTCGTCGTCCAGCAGCGGCTTCTCGATGCGCAGATAGCCTTCGTCCTTGAACAGCTGGCGCGCCGTGTCGTTGGCCAACTGCAGGCTGACCTTGGCCAGGCGCCGGTCCTCGTTGGGGAACTGGCTGCCGTCGTAGTCGCCCAGCGCGCCCCAGTAGTAGTCGGCGAGGCTGGCGTTGCTCGGCGTGCTCCAGGCCAGCTGCGCCCGCTGCACCCGCTGGATGCGGGCGAAGCGCTGGGCATCCAGGCCGTGCTGGCGGATGTTCTCCACCACCTCGCGCAGGGCCTTCAGGGTGGCGTCCTCATCCTCCCGGGCGATGTCCGCGTTGAGGCTGAGGAAGCCCTGGTTGGCGTAGGAGGTGCGCTCGCTCCAGGGCCCGTAGGACAGCTCGCGATGGACCCGCAGGTCGGCATAGAGGGCGTCGCTCAGGTAGGCCTGCAGCAGGTCTAGGGCGGCGCCGTCGGCCTCGGCCGGCTCGGGGAAGATCCAGTGCACCACCGCGCCCTCGCCGAACAGGCCGCTGTCCAGCGTCCGCTGGCGCGCCGCCGGGCCCTGCATTTCCGGCAGTTCGCGGCGTTCCGGCGTAGCCCGGTCGGGCAGGCTGCCGAAGGTGTGGCTGAGGTAGGCGGGCAGGCGCGGGTCGAGGTCGCCGACCACGATCAGCGTCATGTTGGCCGGCACGTACCAGTCGCTGCGCAGCTGCTCCAGCTGGGCCTGGGTCAGGTGCGCCACCTGCGGGCGCTCGGCGCAGGCCAGGCCGAGTTCCACGGCCAGCTGTTCCTGGCCCGGGCGGCTGGTGTTCTGGTGGTCGAGGAAGCGCTGCAGGTGCGAGTAGTGGCCGCCGTCCTCGCGGATCAGCACCTGCTTGGTGGCCTCCACCTTGGCCTTGTCCAGTTGCGTGCGGGTGAGCACTTCCAGCAGCAGGTCGAGCACCTGGCGCTGGGTGGCCGCCGGCGCCTCGATGACGAAGGTGGTGTCGCCCTCGCTGGTGTAGGCGTTCCACTGGCCGCCCAGGGCCTGCATGCGCGCTTCCAGGCCGGCCTCGTCGCCGCCGTCCAGGCCGCTGAAGAACAGGTGCTCCAGCAGGTGCGGCAGCTGCCGGTCATGGCAGCTGAAGTCGGAGAAGCCGACGCCCACCACCAGGCGGATGGACACCGAGCCGCGCTGGCTGGTCGGCTTGAACAGCACGCCCATGCCGTTCTGCAACTGGTAGCCCTCCACGGTCGAGCGCGAATCGGCCAACGACCAGCCGCCGCCGAGCAGGAACAGGAGGGGGAGGAACAACCAACGCATGGGCCAAGCCTGGAAAAAAGCAAAGCCAGGAGAATAGCGGATTGCCGCCGATCCACCTACCCATGGGCGGCACCCTTGGCGACGGGCTGCGACCTGCCCCGGCCCGGTCTATCATCAGGCGTGGCGCGAAGGGTGATTGATAGCCTTTCGCTAGCGGCATCGCCCTGCCGTATCGTCCAACGCGGAGGCCGCTCCCATGCGCGTCCTGATCACCGGCGCGGCTGGCCACATCGGCCAGAACCTGCTCAACGAACTGGCGGTCCAGCACCGCGACTGGACGCTGGTGGCCGCCGACGTGCGCAGCCTGCCGACGCAGCACCTGCGGCCGAACATCGAGCCGGTGCAGCTGGACATCGGCCACCCCAGGCAGGTCCGCGAGTGCGTGCGGCAGTGGCGCCCGCAGGCCATCGTGCACCTGGCCTCGGTGGTCAACCCGCCGCCGCAGATGTCCGCCACCCGCCTGCACACCATCGAGGTCGGCGGCAGCCGTGCGCTGTTCGAGGCGGCGGTGGAGCACGAGGTGGGCCAACTGGTGGTGGCCAGTTCCGCCGCGGCCTACGGCTTCCACCCGGACAACGCCGAGCTGATCGACGAGAACCACCCCCTGCGCGGCCAGTCGCAGTTCCCCTATGCCCGCCACAAGCACGAGATCGAACAGCTGCTGGCCGGCCTGCGGCAGAGTTGTCCACAGCTGTGCCAACTGGTGCTGCGCCCCGGCACCATCCTCGGGAGGGGTGTGCACAACCCGGTCACCGACCTGTTCATGGGGCGTTCGGTGCTGGGGATAAGTGGGCGCTGCAGCCGCTTCGTGTTCATCTGGGACCAGGACGTGGTGAACATCATCCGCCAGGGCCTGGAGCAGGGCAGCGAAGGCATCTACAACCTGGCCGGCGACGGCGCGCTGAGCCTGCGCGAGATCGCCGGGCTGTTGCGCAAACCCTACCGCACCCTGCCGGCGCCGCTGCTGCGCGGCGCGCTGGCCATGCTGCGGCCGCTGGGCCTGGCGCCCTTCGGCCCGGAGCAGGTGGACTTCATGCGCTACCGGCCGGTGCTGGACAATGCGCGGTTGAAGCGGGAGTTCGGGTATCAGCCGCGGTATTCGAGCCGGGAGGCGTTTCTGGCGTTCATCGCGGCGCGGGGGTTGCGGGCGGGGTAGGGGGGCTTTTCGTAGGAGCGAGCTTGCTCGCGAACGGGGCTCAGCGGTGATTTCGGTGTTTTGGTTTGGCTCCGTTCCCTCTCCCCAACCCTCTCCCTGAAGGGAGAGGGGGCTTGTCCGTGCCGAGAAGGGATTTGGTGTCAGCCGGGTACTCGGTACAAGCCGGCTAACGCCGAAATATCAGCATCTGCCCAACGGTCCCCTCTCCCTTCAGGGAGAGGGTTAGGGAGAGGGCGCTCTGAACCCCAACACCCGCAGCTCCCAGGAAACACCATTCGCGAGCAAGCTCGCTCCTACGAAGAACAACGCCCTCATTCAAGCGTTGCGCCGCCCCTCCCAGAAATTCCCCGCCATCATCCTCAACCCCGCCGCCAACTCCGCCACCCGCGCCGCACTGGCCTGGCTATGGCTGGCGCTGGCGGCGTTACCGTCGGCCGACTCACGGATGGCCAGCAAACTGCGTTCGATCTCCTCGCTGGCGCAACCCTGTTCCTCGATGGCGCCGGCAATCTCCAGGCTCATGCGCTGGATCGCCGAGACCTGCCCGGCGATTTCCTCCAGCGCGCCGGCGGCGCGGCCGGCCTGGTCGAGGCTGGTGTGGGCCTGTTCGCAGCTGTGGCGCAGGGCCTGCACCGAGGCGCCGGCGCCGCGTTGCAGGTCGCCCACCAGCCTGTGGATATCCAATGCCGAGTCGGCGGTGCGCGAGGCCAGCGCGCGGACTTCGTCGGCCACCACGGCGAAGCCGCGCCCGGCCTCGCCGGCGCGGGCTGCCTCGATGGCGGCGTTGAGCGCCAGCAGGTTGGTCTGCCCGGCGACTTCCTGGATCACCTGCAGCATCCGCGAGATGCCCTCGCTGTGCCCGTGCAGCTGTTCCACCGCCTCGCTGGCCCGGCGCACCGCGTCCTCCAGGGCGGCGAGCTGGCCGCGGGTGGCCTGCACCTCGCCCTGGCCGGCCTGGGTCACCCGCTCGCTGCATTGCGCCGCCACCGCGCTGTGCTGGGCGTGGCGCGCCACTTCCTGGACGCTCTGCGCCAGCTGCTGCATGGCGCTGGCCACCTGGTCGGTCTCCTGCTGCTGGCGGCGCGTGCCGGCGCTGCTGTCGGCCACGGTGCCGGCCAGCTGCCCGGCGTGTTCGGCGAGCTGGCGCGAGGCCTCGGCCATGCGCCCGACCACCGCGCCGGTCTCGGCTTCGAGCATGCGCAGGGCGAAGTCCAGCTCGCCGAATTCGTCGTTGCGGCCGCTGTACAGGCGTTGGCTCAGCGGGTTGTCGGCGACCTGCCGGGCGCGCGCCAGCAGGGGCCGCAGCGGCTGCAACTGGTGCGCCAGCCAGGCGCCGGAAAGCAGCAGGGCGAGGCCGAAGGCCAAGGGCGCGGGCGCCAGGTACGCCAGCAGTGCGCCCAGGACCTGCGCCAGGCCCAGGCCGGCGAGCAGCCGCGGCAGCAGGCCCAGACGTGGCCGGCGCGGCAGCCAGCCGGCGCGCATGCGCGCGTACAGCTGCTCGGCGGCCTCGACCTCGGCGGCGCTGGCGCGGGTGCGCACCGACTGGTACTCCACCACCTTGCCGCAGTGGCGGATCGGCGTGACGAAGGCGCTCACCCAGTAGTGGTCGCCGTTCTTGCAGCGGTTCTTCACCAGGCCCATCCAGCTGCGCCCGGCCTGCAGCGTCCGCCACAGGTGGGCGAAGGCGGCCGGCGGCATGTCCGGGTGGCGCACGCGGTTGTGGTTGTGCCCCAGCAGTTCCTCGGCGCTGAAGCCACTGATGCTCAGGAAGTCCGGGTTGACGTGGCTGACCGCGCCCTTGAGGTCGGTGGTGGAGAGGATGTTGGCGCTGGCCGGCACTTCGACCTGGCGCCCGCTGACCGGCAGGTTGAGCTTCATCGGTGGGTCTCCATGGGCGCGGGGTGCAGGATGTGGGGCGGCAGCGGCGGGCTGAACAGGAAGCCCTGGGCGAAGCGGCAGCCTTCCTTGCGCAGGAATTCCAGGTGCTCGGGGTGCTCGACGCCCTCGGCCACCACCTCCAGGCCGAGGCTGCGGCCCAGGCCGATGATGGCGCGGCAGATGGCGCTCAGCTCGGGGTCGTCGGGGACCTTGCCGATGAAGCTGCGGTCGACCTTCAGCAGGTCCAGCGGGAAGCGCTTGAGGTAGCCCAGCGACGAATAGCCGGTGCCGAAGTCGTCCAGCGCCAGGCGCACGCCGTGGGCGGCCAGCTCGCGCAGGCAGGCGAGGGTCTCGGCGCCGTCCTGCATCATCAGGCTCTCGGTGATCTCCAGCACCAGGCTCTGCGGCGCCAGGCCGGTCTCGGCGAGGATCTGCCGCACCCGCTCGGCGAAGCCCGGCTGCTGCAGCTGGCGGATGGACAGGTTCACCGAGCAGTACAGCCAGGGTTGGCCGTCGCGCTGCCAGGCGCGGGTCTGCCGGCAGGCCTCGCGCAGCACCCAGTCGCCGACGCGGACGATCTCGCCGGATTCCTCCAGCGCCGGGATGAACTGCAGCGGCGACACCGGCTGGCCGCCGGAGCGCCAGCGCAGCAGCACTTCCACGGCGATGCGCCGCGGCGGGTCGACGTCGATGCGCAGGATCGGCTGGTAGTGCAGGCTGAATTCGCCGCGCTCCAGCGCCTGGCCCAGCGCGCTCTCCAGCTCCAGGCGGCGCTGCGCGGCGGCCTGCAGCTCGCTGGAGAAGCGCGCGTACTGCGCCTTGCCGGCCTCCTTGGCGCGGTACAGGGCCAGGTCCGCGGCCTGCAGGGTGTCGATCGCCTGGCCCTCGGCGATCAGCCCGGTGATGCCGATGCTGGCGCTGACCACCAGGGTGCGGCCGTCCAGGTGCAGCGGCTGGTGCAGGCAGTCGAGCATGCGCTGGGCGACCTGTTCGGCGTCGGCCAGGTTGGCCATGTCGTCCAGCAGCACCACGAACTCGTCGCCGCCGAAGCGCGCCAGGTGGTCGCCGGGGCGCAGGCAGCGCAGCAGGCGCTGGGCCACCTCCACCAGCACGCGGTCGCCGACGCCATGGCCGAGGCTGTCGTTGATCAGCTTGAAGCGGTCCAGGTCGATGAACAGCAGGCCGGCCTCGCGCGCGCCGGGGCGGCCCTGGCGTTGCAGGGCCTGCTGCAGCAACTCGTCCAGGCGCAGGCGGTTGGCCAGGCCGGTCAGCGGGTCGTGGCGCGCGGCGTGGCTGAGCTGATGCTCGCTGGCCTTGCGCTGGCTGATGTCGCTCTGCGAGCCGGCCATGCGCCCGTCGGTGATCACCCCGCGGGCCTGCACCCAGAGGTAGCCGCCGTCGCGCTGGCGGATGCGGTATTCGTGGTTGAGCAGGGCGGCGCTGCCGCGCAGGTGGGCGTCGATGGCCTGGCGCAGGCCGGGCAGGTCGTCGGGGTGCACGCGGGCGAACCAGCTGGCGCTGCCCTCGCCGAGGCTGTCGCGGTTCAGCCCGAGCATGCGCGCCCAGCGCTCGGAGACGTACAGCCGGTCGTTGGCCAGGTCCCAGTCCCAGATGCCGTCGTTGGCCCCGCGCAGGGCCCGGGCGAAGCGCGCCTCGCTGTCCTCCAGGGCCTGGCGCTGGGCGGCGCCGTAGGTGTCGATGGCCAGCGACATGTCGAAGAACACCCGCTTGAGCAGGCTGGCGAAGGTCTGCGCCTGCGGCGCGTCGCCGAGCAGCTCGTCGAGCATGTGCTGCAGGTACAGGCGGTAGGCGCCCAGGTACCACTTCAGCTCCACCCCCACCTGCTGGTGGACCAGGCCGATGCGCAGGCGGTCGCGCACGTAGCCGCCGTCCTGCGGGGCCTCCCAGAGCTGCTCGTAGTACTGCGCCTGGCTGCGCTTGAGGCGCTGCAGGGTGGCCGGCTCGGCGAGGATGGCCGCCAGCGGCGGGAACTGGCCGAGGTGCGCGTAGAGCTGGTCGATGAAGCGCGCGTGGCTGTCGCCGCGCTCGGCGGCGGCCTGCTGCAGGCGCTGCTCGTCGGCTGGCTGCCAGTGCAGGTAGCGCAGGCGCTGGTCGATCTCCGCCGGCGACAGGCCGATGCGGTCGAGCATGTGGTCGAGCTTCGGTCCCAGGCCCATGCTTGCCTCCTTGTTTTTCTGCGGGCATGAAAAAAGCGCCGCGCCCGTCGCACGATGAATTCGGCGACAGGCGCGGCGCTTTGTCTTGCAGGCCCTTGGCGTCCTGCCCGGCAAAGCCGGCTTCCGCGGTGGCGGAACGTTGGTCGGGGTTTTTTACACCATCGGCGGGGAGGCGGACAACTCCCGCAAAGCGGCCTCCAGGCGCAGGCGCAGTTGCCCCAGCTCGCGCGAGCGGAAGGCGTGGCGGCTGCGTTCGAGCACGCCGACGGCGTCGGCCAGCAAGGCGTGCAGGCGCGCGGTATCGCTCAGCGCGGCATCCTTGAACCAGCGGCACAGCGGGGCCTGCTCACAGTCGCCGGGGCCGGCGAGTACCGCGCAGGGCACCTGGTAGACCGTGAGCAGGGCGCGCACCTGGCGCGCCACGCTCTCGTCCTGGGAGGTCACCAATAACTGGGCCGGAAGCCGGCTAAGGGTCATGGCGTCATGCTCGTGGATAGCAAAGGGCCACTACCCTAGCCGAACGCCATGCCTGGGCATTGACGCGGATCAGTCCCGCGGCGAGCTGCCACACGCCGGGACCTCAGCCGGCCGCGCTGGAGCCTGGTGGCACGCCGTGGCCCGGCGGTTGGGCGGCATCTTCCAGGGCCTGCTCGACGTAGTCGTCCTCGGCCTCCTCGCCGCTGCCGGCCTCGGGGTTGTCGAGGACGGCGTAGGCGATGGCGCAGAACAGCGAGTTCAGGCGCTTCATGTCGGCGATCAGGTCCAGGTGCAGCGAGCTGGTCTCGATGCTCTGCACCACCTGCTGGCGCAGGCGGTCGACGTGGGAGTGGGCGTAGCGGCGCTCCTGCAGGCGGAAGCGCTGCTTGGCCCGGCGCAGGCGCCGCGCGCCTTCCTGGTCGCCGTTGAGGAACACCGACAGGCTCAGGCGCAGGTTGACCAGCAGCTGGCTGTGCAGCGCGGTGATCTCGGCCAGGCCGTTGTCCGAGAAGGAGCGGCTGCGCGAGGTCTTCTTGTCCTGCACGGCGCTGAGCATATGCTCGATGATGTCGCCGGCCTGCTCCAGGTTGATGGCCAGCTCGATGACCTCGGCCCAGCGCCGGCTGTCGCGCTCGCTCAGGTCCTCGCGGGGCATGCGCGCCAGGTACAGCTTGATCGCCGTGTAGAGCGCGTCGACGTCGTCGTCGAGCTTGCGGATCTCCTTGCCCAGCAGCGGGTCGCCGCCGCGGGTCACCTGCAGCAGGTTGATCAGCATCTGCTCGACGATGTCGCCCATGCGCAGCGTCTCGCGCACCGCGTTGACCAGCGCCAGGCTCGGCGTGTCCAGCGCCGCCGGGTCGAGGTGGCGCGGGCGCACGCGGTCCTCGGGGGCGGCGCGGTCGGGCATGATGCGCGTGCAGAAGGCGGCCATCTGGGTGGTCAGCGGCAGGCAGGCGAGGCAGCGCACCGAGTTGTAGAGCACGTGGAAGGCGATCACCAGCTCCTGGGTGCGGAACGGCCAGCCGTCCACCCACTGCGCCAGCGGGCCGATCAGCGGCAGCACCAGCACGCAGCCGGCGACCTTGAACAGCAGGCTGCCCAGGGCCACCCGGCGGCCGGCGGCGTTCTGCGAGCTGGAACCGATCAGGGCCAGGATGCCGGTGCCCAGGTTGGCGCCCACCACCAGGCACAGCGCGACCTTCAGCGAGATCACCTTGGAGGTGGCGAGGGTCGCGGTGAGCAGCACGGCGGCCAGGCTGGAGTAGGAGATCATGGCGAACAGCGCGCCGGTCAGGGCGTCGAGCATGACGTCGCCGGTGAGGCTGGAGAACAGCACCTTCACGCCCTTGGCCTGGGTCATGGGTTCGGCGGCCTCGACGATCAGTTGCAGCGCCAGGATGATCAGGCCCAGGCCGATGAACACCCGGCCCAGCTGGCCCAGGCGCGTCTGCTTGCGGGTGAGGAAGAAGATCACCCCGAAGAAGATCAGCAGCGGCGACAGCCACGACAGGTCGAGGGTCAGCACCCGCGCCATCAGCGCCGTCCCGACGTCGGCGCCGAGCATGATCGCCAGCGCCGGAGCCAGCGCCATCAGGCCGCTGGCGACGAAAGAGGTGGCCAGCAGCGCGGTGGCGTTGCTGCTCTGCACCAGCGCGGTGACGCCGATGCCGGCGGCGAAGGCCAGCGGCCGTTTCTGCACGCTGCGGCTGAGAATGCGCCGCAGGTCGCTACCGTACACCCGGAGGATGCCGGTGCGCACGATGTGCGTGCCCCACACCAGCAAGGCGACGGCGGAAAGCAGGTTGAGCAGTGTCAGCATGGCGGCCCCCCTCGTTACTGCATGGCCGCCCAGGCGTGACTACGCTGTGGGACGACTCTGGCCGATTTTTCTGTCATCTAATTGTCATGGTAGACCCCTGCGGTCCCTCGGGGGTTCGACAAGATGCTGATTCGTCGGGGTGTTTACCTTGAGTAAAGCCGTTGGGGCGGGGTTTTGCAGGGCGGCCCGGAAAATCGCGATCGTAGGAGCGGACGTTGTCCGCGATAGCTGGAAATATCGGCGCGATTCGCGGATGAGATCCTACGGTTCCAGGAAGCACGGCTTTTCGTAGGATGGCGTTGAGCGAAGCGATACCCATCAGCGCAACTGCGCCACCCGCACCATTTCCCTGTAGGAGCGCGCCCTGCGCGCGAATCGCGGGCAGGGCCCGCTCCTACAAGGGGTATCCGAACCACGGTTTCTCCCGGCCACCGCCGCGGGCTAGACTGCCCCGGACACATCGCCAGCGGAAACTCCAATGCCCAAGCGCCTTCTCGCCACCCTGCGCCTGTTCCTCGCCCTCGGCCTGATCCTGGGCCTGGGCGCCTGCGCCAGCCTGTTCGGCAACGACCCGCTGAAGATCGACCTGGTGGGCCTGGAGCCCCTGGCCGGGCAGGACATGGAAGCGCGCTTCGCGGTCAAGCTGCGGGTGCAGAACCCCAATGACCGCGACATCGACTACGACGGCGTGGCCCTGGACCTGAGCATCAACGGCCGCCCGCTGGCCAGCGGGGTGAGCGACCAGCGCGGACAGGTGCCGCGCTTCGGCGAGGCGGTGCTCAGCGTGCCGGTGAGCATCTCCGCCTTCCGCCTGGTGCGCCAGGCCTGGGGCCTGGGCAACGCGCCGCCGCGCCAGGGCATGCCCTACGAAATCAGCGGCAAGCTCGGCGGCGGCCTGTTCGGCACCGCTCGCTTCAGCGACAAGGGCACCCTGGAGTGGCCGGCCGGGGCGCCCTTGCCGACGCTCTAGGGCGCTACTGGCCGGGAATGTCCCGGCGCAGCTGCACCGGCTCGACCGGCTTGCGCCCGCGCGCCGTGCGCATGCGGATGTTCAGCGCTTCCACCGCCAGCGAGAAGGCCATGGCGAAGTAGACGTAGCCCTTGGGTACGTGGACCTCGAAGGCTTCGGCGATGAGCACGGTGCCGACCACGATGAGGAACGACAGCGCCAGCATCTTCAGCGACGGGTGCTTGTCGATGAAGTCGCTGATGGCCCCGGAGGCGAGCATCATCACCAGCACCGCGACGACGATGGCGGCGACCATCACCGGCACGTTGGAGACCATGCCCACCGCGGTGATCACCGAGTCCAGCGAGAACACGATGTCGATGATGGCGATCTGCACGATGGTGCCGAGGAAGCCGCCGAGCAGGCTCTTGGGCTGCTGCTCGGTCTCGTCCTCGCCTTCCAGGCCGTGGTAGATCTCGCTGCTGCTCTTCCACAGCAGGAACAGGCCGCCGAAGAACAGGATCAGGTCACGCCCGGAAATGCCCTGCTCGAACACCGTGAAGAGGTCGGCGGTCAGGCGCATCACCCAGGTGATCGACAGCAGCAGGAGGATGCGCGTGACCATCGCCAGGGCCAGGCCGAACAGCCGCGTGCGCGCCTGCAGGGCCTTGGGCATGCGCCCCACCAGGATGGAGATCATGATGATGTTGTCGATGCCCAGGACGATCTCCAGGGCGGTCAGGGTGAGGAGCGCGACCCAGATTTCCGGGTTGGTCAGCCATTCCATTTACGGTTTTACCAGTCGTCAGTCGTTGAACAGGGGGAACAGCCCCAGCAGCAGGGCGGCGGCGAGGATAGCGAGACAGACCAGCACTGCCCAGCGCAGGGTGAAGCGCTGGTGGTCGCCGAAGTCCACCTTGGCCAGCCCCACCAGCAGGTAGGTGGAGGGCACCAGCGGGCTGAGCAGGTGCACCGGCTGGCCGACGATCGAGGCGCGGGCCATTTCCACCGGGGTTATGCCGTACTGCGCGGCGGCCTGGGTCAGCACCGGCAGCACGCCGTAGTAGAAGGCGTCGTTGGACATGAAGAAGGTGAACGGCAGGCTGACCAGCGCGGTGATGGTCGCAAGATACGGCCCCAATGCCGGCGGGATCACCGCCAGCAGGCTCTTCGACATGGCCTCGACCATCCCGGTTCCGGAGAGGATGCCGGTGAACACGCCGGCGGCGAAGATCAGCGAGACCACCGCCAGCACGTTCTCGGCATGGGCGCCGATGCGCTTCTTCTGCTCGAGGATGCACGGGTAGTTGACGATCATGGCGATGCTGAAGGCGATCATGAACAGCACCGGCATCGGCAGCAGCCCGGCGATCAGCGTGCCCATCAGCACCAGCGTCAGCGCGCCGTTGAACCACAGGAGCTTCGGCCGCCGCGCCTCGGGGTACTGCGAGACGCTGACCTCGGCCGCGTCCAGGTGCTCGCCGGGCAGGTGCAGCTGGCCCAGGCGCGCGCGCTCGCGCTTGCCGTAGGCCCAGGCGATGCCGAACACCGTGGCCAGGCCCGCGACCATCGCCGGGATCATCGGCACGAATATGTCCGCCGGGTCCACGTGCAGGGCGCTGGCGGCGCGGGCGGTTGGGCCGCCCCAGGGGGTCATGTTGAGCACGCCGCTGGAGAGCATGATCAGGCAGGCCATCAGCAGCGGGCTCATGCCCAGGCGCTGGTACAGCGGCAGCACCGCGGCCACGCAGATCATGTAGGTGGTGGAGCCGTCGCCGTCGAGGGAGACGATCATCGCCAGCGCGGCGGTGCCCATCGACACCTTCAGCGGGTCGCCCTTGACCAGCCGCAGGATCTTGCGCACCGCCGGGTCGAACAGCCCCGAGTCGATCATGATGGCGAAGTAGAGGATGGCGAACATCAGCATCACCCCGGTCGGCGCCAGGGTGCGGATGCCGTCGAGCATCATCGGCCCGAGGCCGGCGGCGAAGCCGCCGAGCAGGGCGAAGGCGATGGGCACCAGGATCAGCGCGATGAGCGCCGAGAGGCGCCGCGTCATGATCAGGAGCATGAAGGTCGCCACCATGGCGAAGGCGAGCAGGGTCAGCATCGGGAGGGCCTCCGTCGGGGGTCAGCGCGGCGGCTGGCCGGGCAGGGACGGGGCGGGTCGGCGGTTCAAGCGTGTCATGGCATCACCCGTGTTGTTCTTGTGTGGATAACCCGCCGCCGGGCAGCGGAGGGGAGGGCGGATGCTAGGGGCTCAAGCTTTCAGCAGCCTTTCTTGGGAAAAACCGGCGATCGTCGGCGAAGGGCTGGTGTTTCTGGATGTTTCAGAACGGGCTCTTCGTAGGATGGGTTGAGCCTTGGCGAAACCCATGCGGGCGTGGCGATGGGTATCGCTGCGCTCAACCCATCCTACGTCGGCGTTCCTCATGCCCCTGTGGGGCATTCCCCCGCCCCGTTGCGGTGCACCGCGGGAAAAACGCCGGATTCGCTTGAATCCCCCGCCCTGCCTGGGTTATCCATGCTTCGCCCTTTCGCTGAAGCCATGGATACGCCGTATGACTTTCCCAGTGCCAGCCCACCTTGCCGAAGGCGCCGACAAGCCCGCCGGCCGCATTCGCCAGAAGAACGAGGAAGTCATCCTCGCCGCCGCCGAAGAAGAGTTCGCCCGCCACGGCTTCAAGGGCACCAGCATGAACGCCATCGCCCTGCGCGCCGACCTGCCCAAGGCCAACCTGCACTACTACTTCAGCAACAAGCTGGGGCTCTACACCGCGGTGCTGGGCAACATCCTCGACCTCTGGGACAGCACCTTCAACCACCTGTCCGCCGAGGACGACCCGGCCACCGCCCTGGCCGGCTACATCCGCGCCAAGATGGAGTTCTCCCGCCGCCACCCGCTGGCCTCGCGCATCTTCGCCATGGAGATCATCAGCGGCGGGCAGTGCCTGAGCAGCCACTTCAACCAGGACTACCGAGCCTGGTTCCGCGGCCGCGCCGCGGTGTTCGAGGCCTGGATCGCCGCCGGCAAGATGGACCCGGTGGACCCGGTCAACCTGATCTTCCTGCTCTGGGGCAGCACCCAGCACTACGCCGACTTCGCCACCCAGATCGCCTTCGTCACCGGGCGCAAGCGCATGTCCCGGCAGGACTTCAACGACGCCGCCGACAACCTCATCCGCATCATCCTCAAGGGCTGCGGGCTGACGCCGCCGGCCACGGCATGAGCTTCACCCTCGCCGGCCCGGCCAGCTACGCCGAGGAAATCCGCAAGAGCCGCTTCACCTGCCTGGCCGCGCCCATCGCCAGCGAGGCCGAGGCCCAGGCCTTCCTCGCCGCCCACCGCGACACCAGCGCCGGGCACAACTGCTGGGCCTGGAAGCTCGGCGCGCAATACCGCTTCAGCGACGACGGCGAACCCGGCGGCACCGCCGGGCGGCCGATGCTCGCGGCCATCGAGGGCCAGGCCATGGACCGCGTGGTGGTGCTGGTCAGCCGCTGGTTCGGCGGCATCAAGCTCGGCACCGGCGGCCTGGCCCGCGCCTACGGCGGCTGCGCGGCCAAGTGCCTGCAGGACGCCGCGCGCATCGAACTGGTGCCCAGCAGCCGCCTGGCCTTCGCCTGCGGCTTCGCCGAGCACGCGCTGCTCAAGGCGCGCATCCTTGCCCTGGGCGCCAGCATCGAGGACGAGGCCTACGGCGCCGAGGGTGTGGATATCCGCCTGAGCCTGGCCGATGCCAAGGTCGAGGAGCTGCAACGCCTGCTCGGCGACCTCAGCCGCGGCCGCATCCAGGCCACCCGCCTCGACGACTGAAGGCAATTATCCCCAGGGCTTTTCCAGCGGACGCGGGTTTTTGTCCCCGGTTCCTGTGCGGCATCCTGTGGACAAACTGTGTCCCCTCCTTTCCAGGCCACGCCAGCCGTGGCCTGCATGGCATTGCGCAGAATTTGTGCAAACGGCGGAAAAGGCCGTTTTTGGCTATCCCCGGATAGCGTGGGCAAGGCTGTGGAAAAACTGTCGATGAAGGCCCCGGAAGCAGGCATTCCGGGGGCTGCGCGAGGCTGTACGTTTTTTGTTCTGTGACGGGCTGAAAGCCGCGCCAATCAAGGGCTTAGGCCAGGTCTTGATGCCTCGGAAAAGGGGCCTGGACAAGTTCGGTATAAGCCCTTGGCAAGCTGTGAATATCCTGGTGGAAAACTGTGCCATGGGCGGTACTTATGCAGGGCTGGGGAAGGAGCGGGGAGAAGCCGGTGGAATCGGGGTTTTCCACGGATGGGCGAATGGATTGCTCACAGAGGCCGTGGACAGTGTTGTGGATATCCTCTGGGGAAAACTGCCCATGCCAGAACCGCCGCCGGCTGGCGAAAACTGTACGTTATTTGAGCAAAAAGCCCCGGAATTGCTGGGCTGCAGAAAGGTATCCACAAATCGGCGAGGCAAAAAAGCGACCATGGAGGCTCCCTGTGGAAGCCTGCTGCCTGTGGACAGCGAAAACCGCTTTTCAACAGTGGATAACAGGAACGTAGGGCGAATAACCATTCGCGGTTATTCGCCCTACGTATGGTTTGCCTCGCTGCACAGGGCTTTCCATTCGACGCCGCTGCGCGTGGTGCGCGGCGGGGCGTCCCGGTGGTAGCGGGCGATGACCTGGGCGGCCACGGCGATGGCCACTTCCAGCGGGCGCTTGCCGGGCACCTCGGGCAGGCCGATGGGGCAGTGCAGGGATTCGATGGCGGCTGTGGAAAAGCCGCGCTGCTCCAGGCGCATGTGAAAGCGCTGGGCCTTGGTGCGCGAGCCGATCATGCCGAGGAAGCCGGCGTCGCCGCGCTTGAGCACGGCCTCGGCGAGAGCGTAGTCCAGCGGGTGGTTGTGGGTCATGATCAGGTAGTAGCTGCCCGGCGCGGCCTTATCCACAGCTTCCAGCGGTTCGTCCAGCAGGCTGCAGCGCACCCCTGTGGGTAACTCGGCGGGGAATTCCGCAGCGCGGCTGTCCACCCATTCCAGGCGCAGCGGCAGCCCGGCCAGCAGCGGCGCCAGGGCGCGGCCGACGTGCCCGGCGCCGAACAGCAGCACCTGCGGCCCGCGCACCGCGAAGCACTCGAACAGCAGGCTGGCGCGGCCGCCGCAGCACTGGCCCAGGCGCGCGCCGAGGGGGAAGTGCTCCAGGCTCTGCGCGTCCTTGCCGGCCAGCAGCAGCTGGCGAGCGTGCTCGGTGGCGGCCAGTTCCAGGTGGCCGCCGCCGATGGTGTCGTAGCAGGCGTCGGCGGTGACCAGCATCTTGCAGCCGGCCTCGCGCGGGGTGGAGCCCTGCACGCCGATGACGGTGACCAGCACGTAGGGCTCGGCGCCGTCGCGCAGGCGGGCGATGGCGTCCATCCAGGTGGGGGTCATGGGGTGGGCTCCTGGGGTGGGTTGCTGGTGTTGGTTGGGTACTTCTGTGCTGGCGGTGAGGTGGGTTCCCTCTCCCCAGCCCTGGCTGCGCGCCCCGCTCCGAAGGGAGAGGGGGCTTGTTCGGTGTGGCGGGAAAGTAATGGCGCTGGAGATTTATCCATAGTGTCCGGCTGACTCCGTTGTTTCGCTTCACGCCAAACGGTCCCCTCTCCCTCTGGGAGAGGGCTAGGGTGAGGGCATGCCGCGTCTTCCAGCGAACCATCCACAGCCCACCCCTTCAACGCCTCGCACGCCCACAACACCCGCTCCGGAGTCGCCGGCGTATCCAGCGCCGGGCTCACCCGGTAGTCCGCCAGGCTGGCGATGGCGTCGCGCAGGGCCGACCACACCGAGATGGCCAGCATGAACGGCGGCTCGCCCACGGCCTTGGACAGGTACACGCTGTCTTCCTCGTTGGGCCGGTCGAACAGGGCCACGCGGAAGTCTTCCGGCACGTCGCTCACCGCCGGGATCTTGTAGGTCGCCGGCCCCGTGGTGAGCAGGCGGCCCTTGGCGTCCCACTTCAGTTCCTCGCTGGTCAGCCAGCCCATGCCCTGGACGAAGCCGCCCTCGATCTGGCCGATGTCGATGGCCGGGTTAACGCTGCGGCCCACGTCGTGGAGGATGTCCACCCGCAGCAGGCGGTATTCGCCGGTCAGGCTGTCCACTTCCACCTCGGACACCGCCGCGCCATAGGCGAAGTAGAAGAACGGCCGGCCCTGGCCGGTCTCGCGGTCGTAGTGGATCTTCGGCGTGCGGTAGAAGCCGGTGGCGGACAGCTGCACCCGCGCGAAGTAGGCGGCCTGCACCACCTCGGCGAAGTCCAGCGCCTTGTCCCGGACTTGCACCTGGCCGTGGGCGAAGCACACTTCCTGGGGCGTCACGCCCTCGCGCGCGGCGAGGAATTCCGCCAGCCGCGCCTTCAGCGTGCGGGCCGCGTCGCGGGCGGCCATGCCGTTCAGGTCGGTGCCGCTGGAGGCCGCGGTGGGCGAGGTGTTGGGCACCTTGTCGGTGCGCGTGGCGGTGATGCTCACGCGCTCCAGCGGCACCTGGAATTCCTCGGCGACGATCTGCGCCACCTTGACGTTCAGGCCCTGGCCCATCTCGGTGCCGCCATGGTTCAGCTGGATGCTGCCGTCGGTGTACAGGTGGATGAGCGCGCCGGCCTGGTTCAGGTGCTGGGCGGTGAAGCTGATGCCGAATTTCACCGGGGTCAGCGCCAGGCCGCGCTTGAGCACCGGGCTGGCTGCATTGGAGGCTGTGATGGCGGCGCGGCGGGCGCGGTAGTCGCTGCTCGCTTCCAGGCGTTCGATCAGCTCGCCCAGCAGGTTGTGTTCCACGCGCTGGTGGTAGGGCGTGAGGTCGCGGCCGCTGCCGCCGTAGAGATTGAGCTTGCGCACGTCCAGCGGGTCCTGGCCGACGGCGCGGGCGATGTCGTCCATGGCGCGTTCGATCAGCATCATCCCCTGGGGCCCGCCGAAGCCGCGGAAGGCGGTGTGCGAAACGATGTTGGTGAAGCTGCGGTAGCCGGCCACGGCCACGTCGGGGATGAAGTAGGCGTTGTCGGCGTGGAACATGGCGCGGTCGACGATGGCGTCGGAGAGGTCCGGCGAGTGGCCGCAGTCGCCCACCACTTCCAGCTGCGCGGCGAGCAGCCGGCCCTCGGCGTCGAAGCCCACGCGGTAGCGGTTGTGGAAGGGGTGGCGCTTGCCGGTGGCGCGCATGTCGTCGGCGCGCGGCAGGCGCAGCTTCACTGCGCGCGCGGTCTTGCGCGCCAGCAGCGCGGCCAGGCAGGCCCAGGGCGCCGCCTGGGTTTCCTTGCCGCCGAAGCCGCCGCCCATGCGTCGCACTTCCACGGTGACCTTGGCCAGGGGAATGGCCAGCACCTCGGCCACCAGCTTCTGCACTTCGCTGGGGTGCTGGCTGGAGGTGAACACGAACATGCCGCCGTCGTCCGTGGGCTGAGCCATGGACACCTGGCCTTCGAGGTAGAAGTGCTCCTGGCCGCCGACGAACTGGCTGGCCTGCAGCACGTAGGGCGAGGCGGCCAGGCCGTGCTCGGCGTCGCCGCGGCGCATGAAGTGCGGCGGGCGCACGAAGCGTTCCTCGGCCTTGGCCCGCAGCGGGTCCAGCAGCGGCTGTTCCTCGGCGTATTCCACCTTGGCCAGGCGCACGGCGCGGCGGGCCTGCAGCTGGGTTTGCGCGGCCACGGCGAACAGCGCCTGGCCGTGGTACTTCACCCGCTCGCCGGCCAGCAGCGGGTCGCCGGGGAACACCGGGCCGATGTCGGTGTGGCCGGGCACGTCGTCCAGGGTCAGCACGGCGACCACGCCGGGGGCCTTGCGCACAGCCTCCAGGTCCAGCTTGTGGATAACCCCGCAGGCGATGTCCGTGAGGCCGACGGCGGCGTGCAGCAGCTCGCGCGGTTCCTTGATGTCGTCGACGTAGCGCGCCGCGCCGCTGACGTGCAGCTCGGCGCTGTCGTGGGGCCGGGCCTGGCCGGCGCTGCGGGTTTCGCTGGCGCCGCCGTTGGCGGCCAGGGGAGGCAGGCTACGCATGGCGCACCTCCGCAGGGGTTGCCGTGTATTCCACTAATGCGCGTTGCAGCAGGTTCTGCGCCACCTTCAGGCGATAGGCGGCGCTGGCGCGCAGGTCGTCGATGGGCTGGAAGTCCTCGGCCAGGGCGGCCTGGGCCGCGGCCACGGCGGCGGCGTCGAACGCCCGGCCGCTCAGCGCGGCCTCGCTGCGGCGGCCGCGCAGTGGAGTGGCGGCCATGCCGCCGCAGGCCAGGCGCGCCTCGCGCACCAGGCCCTGGTCGTCGAAGTCCAGGCGCAGGGCCAGGCACACGGCGGAAATGTCGTCGTCGCGGCGCTTGGAGACTTTGTCCACACGGAACAGCTGGCCTTCCCTCAACCTGGGGATAACTATCGCCTCGATGTATTCCCCCGGCTGCAGCACGCTCTGCCGGTAGCCGGTGAAGAAGCCATCGATGGGCACCTCGCGCACCTGCCTGGCGCGGCGCAGACGCAGCCGCGCATCCAGGGCCAGCAGCACCGGCGGCATGTCGCCGATGGGCGAGGCGTTGGCGATGTTGCCGCCGAGGGTGCCGCGCTGGCGGATCTGCAGCGAGCCCAGGCGTTCCAGCAGCTCGGGCACGCCGGGGAAGGCGCGCAGCGCGTCCGTGCAGTCGGCATAGGGCCGCGCGGCGCCGATCAGCAAGTGATCGGGGTATTCCTCCAAGCGGCGCAGCTCGGCCACGCGCTCCAGGTGGATCAACTGCGGGAAGCGCTTCAGCGCCTGGGTCGCTTCCAGGGCCAGGTCGGTGGCGCCGGCCACCAGGCGCGCCTGTGGATAGTTCATCAACAGGGTGTCCAGCTCTTCCAGTGTGGTGGGCAGCCAGGCGTGCTGTTCGCCGTCGTCCAGGCTGGCGCCGGCGGGCAGGGCGCGCAGGCGTTCGGCGGTGGCGCGGGCCGAGGCGTCGAAGCGATCGGCGCCGGCTTCGCCGGCGATGCGCCTGGCGGCTTCGAGGATCGGCCGGTAGCCGGTGCAGCGGCACAGGTTGCCGGAAAGGGCCGTCAGCGCGCTCTCGCGGTCGTGGGCGCAGGCCGCGTGGCGCCAGGCGAACAGCGACATGACGATGCCCGGGGTGCAGAAGCCGCATTGCGCGCCGTGGCAGTCGACCATGGCCTGCTGCACCGGGTGCAGGCGTTCGCCTTCGGCGAGGCTTTCCACCGTCAGCAGCTGGCGCCCGTGCAGCGAGCCCAGCGGGGTGATGCAGGCGTTCACCGCGCGGTAGCGCAGGCCCTCGCCGTCGGGTTCGGCGAGCACCAGGGTGCAGGCGCCGCAGTCGCCGGAGGCGCAGCCTTCCTTGGTGCCGGTGCGCCCCAGTTGGGTGCGCAGGTAGTCGAGCAGGCTCGTTTCCGGCGCCAGGCCGTCCACCTGGCGCAGCTCGTCGTCGAGCAGGAACTGGATCATGCGTAACCTCGCTGGAGCGCGTTCGCGCCGCCCGCCGGGGAGCGGGCCTGACGCGGCGGCAAAGCTGTCCATGTGGTCAGGTAATGCACGAACTCTGCCAGCCGAAAGGGCCGGCTCCATAAGCAAAGCATAGGCTTGCGGCGCTTTTTGACCAGTTGGCCAGGAAATTGCTTTGGCCCCCGCCACTGGTGAAGCCCGCCCATGCCCACAGCCCCTGGCGGCCGTGCTTACAGGCCTCAGGCGGAGCGCTGCGGTATGAACGCTTTTCGTAGGATGGGTTGAGCTTGCGAAACCCATGCGGTTGCGGCGATGGGTATCGCTTCGCTCAACGCCATCCTGCGACGGTGCTGCTTCAGGGATAGGCCATGGCCGGCGCCGGCACGTCCGCTGCGGCTGATGGCTTGCGGGCTGCCGTTGGTCGGGAAGATGCTCTTCGCCCAGGATGCGCTGGTCTACCTCGTTCGCGCGGTTAGCCCCGGTGTCCCTGGGGCAGCCGTGGAAGGCCGGGCACCGAGCTGTCACGAGGCGGTCGTGTCGGTTGTGCAGGATGGAGGATGGCATCGCTCATCGATAGCGGTGCTCTTCCTTTTATAAGTCCGCTGATAGAGAAAGCCAATTTGTTTGATGGCCTAAATCAATGGGCCATCCGGGCTAATAGTGGATAATCTTGCCCACGTCGAATTTCATAACCAATTCGATCAACCCATCTCTACGAGGAATGCCGAATGAACCTGATCAACACCCAAGTCCAACCGTTCAAGGTCAACGCCTTCCACAACGGCAAGTTCATCGAAGTCACCGAGCAGTCCCTGAAGGGCAAGTGGTCGGTCCTGATCTTCATGCCGGCAGCCTTCACCTTCAACTGCCCGACCGAGATCGAAGACGCCGCCAACAACTACGCCGCCTTCCGCGACGCTGGCGCCGAAGTCTACATCGTCACCACCGACACCCACTTCTCCCACAAGGTCTGGCACGAAACCTCCCCGGCCGTGGGCAAGGCCCAGTTCCCGCTGATCGGCGACCCGACCCACCAGCTGACCAACGCCTTCGGCGTGCACATCCCGGAAGAAGGCCTGGCCCTGCGCGGCACCTTCGTGATCAACCCGGAAGGCGTCATCAAGACCGTCGAGATCCACAGCAACGAGATCGCCCGTGACGTGTCCGAGACCCTGCGCAAGCTGAAAGCCGCCCAGTACACCGCCGCTCACCCGGGCGAAGTCTGCCCGGCCAAGTGGAAAGAAGGCGAGAAGACCCTGGCTCCCTCCCTGGACCTGGTCGGCAAGATCTAAGTAACACCCTCCCCCGGCGGACGGCCCCCACAAGGGCCGCCCGTCCTGCCCAAAGCCTACCCGCAAGCGTGCAGGGCGGACGTACAGCGTCCGCCGCGGGAACCCTTTTGCCCGAATTTCGTAGGAGCTGAATTCATGTTGGACGCCAATCTTAAGACCCAGTTGAAGGCCTACCTGGAAAAGGTCACCCAGCCGTTCGAGATAGTCGCGTCCCTCGATGACAGCGACAAATCCCGCGAGCTGAGCGAACTGCTGCACGACATCGTCGGCCTGACCGACAAGATCACCCTGCGCGAAGACGGCAGCGACGAACGCAAGCCGTCCTTCTCGCTGAACCGCCCGGGGGCGGACATCGGCCTGCGTTTCGCCGGTATCCCCATGGGCCACGAATTCACCTCCCTGGTGCTGGCCCTGCTGCAGGTCGGCGGCCACCCGTCCAAGCTCGAGCCCGAAGTCATCGAGCAGGTCAAGGGCATCCAGGGCCGGTTCGAGTTCGAAACCTACTTCTCGCTGTCCTGCCAGAACTGCCCGGACGTGGTCCAGGCGCTGAACCTGATGGCGGTGCTCAACCCCAACATCCGCCACGTCGCCATCGACGGCGCGCTGTTCCAGGACGAGGTGGAAAAGCGCCAGATCATGTCGGTGCCGAGCATCTACCTGAACGGCGAAGTCTTCGGCGCGGGCCGCATGGGCGTGGAGGAAATCCTCGCCAAGATCGACACCGGCGCCGCCGCTCGCGAAGCCGAGAAGCTGGCCGCCAAGGAAGCCTTCGACGTGCTGGTGGTGGGCGGTGGCCCGGCTGGCGCCTCGGCGGCCATCTACGCCGCGCGTAAAGGCATCCGCACGGGTGTCGCCGCCGAGCGCTTCGGCGGCCAGGTGCTGGACACCATGGCCATCGAGAACTTCATTTCGGTGAAGGAGACCGAAGGCCCGAAACTGGCCCGCGCGCTGGAAGAGCACGTGAAGCAGTACGAGGTCGACATCATGAACCTGCAGCGCGCCAGCGCGCTGGTCCCGGCGAAGAACGCCGGCGAGCTGCACGAAGTGAAGTTCGAGGGCGGCGGCAGCCTCAAGGCCAAGACCGTGATCCTCGCCACCGGCGCCCGCTGGCGCGAGATGGGCGTGCCCGGCGAGCAGGAATACAAGGCCAAGGGCGTGTGCTTCTGCCCGCACTGCGACGGCCCGCTGTTCAAGGGCAAGCGCGTGGCGGTGATCGGCGGCGGCAACTCCGGCGTCGAGGCGGCCATCGACCTGGCCGGCATCGTCGCCCACGTGACCCTGCTGGAATTCGACAGCAAGCTGCGCGCCGACGCCGTGCTGCAACGCAAGCTGTACAGCCTGCCGAACGTGGACGTGATCACCAGCGCCCTGACCAGCGAAGTGAAGGGCGACGGCCAGAAGGTCACCGGCCTGGTCTACAAGGACCGCAACTCGGAAGAGTTCAAGTCGGTGGAGCTGGAGGGCATCTTCGTGCAGATCGGCCTGCTGCCGAACACCGAGTGGCTCAAGGGCAGCGTCGAGCTGACCCCGCGCGGCGAGATCATCGTCGATGCGCGCGGCGAGACTTCGCTGCCGGGCATCTTCGCCGCCGGTGACGTGACTACGGTGCCGTACAAGCAGATCGTGATTGCGGTGGGCGAGGGGGCGAAGGCTTCGTTGTCGGCCTTCGATCACCTGATCCGTAGTTCTGCGCCGGCCTGATGACCTTGCGCTAGTCAAAACGCCCGGTTCACTTGAGTGAGCTGGGCGTTTTTCTTTGTTCGCTGCACGTTGCGGTGGGGCTTGGTGTAGGGCGTATAACGCTCCGCGTTATACGCCGTTTGACCTTGGTTTCAGGCGCGCTCCGGGTTCGAACCAGAGGCCGGGAACAAGGACGGTGTGGCAGCGTACAACCGCGAACGGTTGTACGCCCTACAGAATCGGCGAAACCAACCGCGCCACCCGCATCCCCAGCTGCTGCAACTGCCCGCTGCGCTCCGTGCCCAGCTCCACCGCCTGCTCGAAATCCGCCAGCAGCATGCTCTCCACGTCGCGGGCGAAGGCTTCGTCCACCGTTACCAGCATGATCTCGAAGTTCAGCCGGAACGAGCGGTTGTCCAGGTTGGCGCTGCCCACCGCGGCGCAGTCGTGGTCCACCAGCACCACCTTCTGGTGCAGGAAGCCCGGCTGGTAGCGGTACACCTTCACCCCGGCGCGCACCGCGTCCTGGGCGTAGAGGCTGGAGGCGGCGTAGACGGTGCGGTGGTCCGGGCGCGAGGGCAGCAGGATGCGCACGTCCACGCCGCGCAGCGCGGCCAGGCGCAGGGCCGAGCTGACCGCCTCGTCGGGGATGAAGTACGGGGTGGTTATCCACACCCTTTCGCTGGCCGCGTTGATCATCTCGACGAAGAACAGCGAGCAGGTTTCCTGCTTGTCCGCCGGGCCGCTGGCCAGCACCTGGCAGATCACCCCCTGCTCGTCGTAGCTGTCCGGCAGCAGCAGGGTGGGCAGGGCGTGGGTGGCCCAGAACCAGTCCTCGGCGAAGCACTCCTGCAGGCAGGCCACGGCCGGGCCGCGCAGTTCCACGTGGGTGTCGCGCCAGGGCGACAGCGGCGGCTTCTCGCCCAGGTATTCGACGCCGACGTTGTGCCCGCCGACGAAGCCGCGCAGGCCGTCGACCACCACCACCTTGCGGTGGTTGCGGAAGTTCAGCTGGAAGCGGTTGATCGCCCCGTGCCCGGTGCTGAAGGCCTGCACCTGCACGCCGCCGGCGCGCAGGCGCTCGACGTAGCGCCCGGGCAGGCCGTGGCTGCCGATGGCGTCGTAGAGCAGGAAGACTTCCACACCGTTGGCCGCGCGCTCCAGCAGCAGCTGCGCCAGGCGCTGGCCGAGGGCGTCGTCGCGGACGATGAAGAACTGCACCAGCACCACCTGCCTGGCCTGGGCGATGGCCTCGAAGATGGCGTCGAAGGTGGCTTTGCCGTTGACCAGCAGGCGCACGTGATTGTTCGCCAGGGTCGGCATGCGCGCCAGCGCGGTCAGGGCCTTGAGCGCCTTGTAGTTCTCCGACTGGCTTGCCGTCAGGGCCTCTTCCACCCAGGGCCGCCAGTCCAGCTCGGCGGCGGCCAGGTGCATCTCCTCGTTGGCCTGGCGCCGCGCGCCTATGTAGGCGTCGAAGCGGCTGCGGCCGAACACCAGGTAGGGCAGCAGGGTGAGCAGCGGCATGAACACCAGGGAAATGGCCCAGGCGATGGCGCCCTGCGCGGTGCGCACGGTGAGCACCGCGTGGACGGCGGCGACCACGCCGAGGATCTGGATGGCCACCAGGAAATGGGCGATGTAGGCGGAGTAATGCATGCGCGCGAACGAGTCCTTCTGCCGTGCGTGTTAGCGCAGCTTAGCCTCGCTCGGGGGGCCGCGGCCATCCCGGCAGTTCGCCACGCCAGGTTTCGCAGGCCTTGCCCAGGCGCAGCGCGCTCATGGGGGACTCCGGTAGGGAACCATGGCACGACCCTGGCCTATTGCGGGGGAAAGCGGCGTAGGGCGAATAACGCTCCGCGTTATCCGCCGTTTGGCCTTGGTTGCCGAACGGGGGATTCAACTGGGTGACTTTGGGAGAGGCCGGTGGTTTTGGGGGGCTGGCCCGCCCGTGGTTCCCTCTCCCCAGCCCTCTCCCTGAAGGGAGAGGGGGCTAGTCCGTGCCGAGATGAGCATGGCTTTAGCCGGAAACCGCAGAGTTGCCGGCTAACTCGGGAATATCCACACGCTCCGAACGGTCCCCTCTCCCTTCAGGGAGAGGGTTAGGGAGAGGGCGCTCTTCAGGACAAGCCCCAAAGCCCCGGCAGAACACTGTTCGCGAGCAAGCTCGCTCCTACGAAAAGCAAAGAGCAAAGAGCGAAGAGCGCGAACGAGCGCTACTCAGGGCCGCGGCACCAACGCCGGCAGCAGCTGCCGCGAAATCGCCTCGCGCACCGCCGGCAGCAGCGTCGCGTTGCCGCCCAGCATCTCCTCCACCAGCCGGCGCAGGGCCATGGAGCGTTCGGGGGTGAGGGCGCGCACCGCGTATTCGCAGGCCTGTTCCGCGGTGACGTCCGGCGGAACGGCGAAGCCCAGCGCTTGCAGGCGTTCGCGGAAATCGTCCTGGTCGATCAGGTCGGCGTGCATCATCGCGGAGTCCTCCGTGAGGTTGGGCTTCCCCGGATTCTCGGAACAGCGCCGGCCGGGCGCAAGCACCCGGCCGGCGGAGTGTCCTTCACAGGCAAGAGCAGGTCGTTTTCCGACCGGGACGGCCCGCGACCGGCTTTAGTTCAGGCCCAGCTTGCCGCGCATGGTCGAAAGGTCTTCCGCCAGGGTGTTGACCGGCCCGGCCAGAGCCTTGCGGTCCTTGGCGCTGAGCTTGTCGTAGGTCTGGTAGCCGCCGTCCCTGGTCTTGTACTTGGCGAGGATGCCGTCGACCGTGGCGAAGTTCTTCTCCACCTTGGCGACGAAGGCCGGGTCCTGCTTGGCCAGTTGCGGGCGGAACAGCTCGACGATCTTCTTGGCGCCGTCGACGTTGCCCTGGAAGTCGTACAGGTCGGTGTGGCTGTAGCGGTCTTCCTCGCCGCTGACCTTGGTCGCGGCCACTTCCTCCATCAGCGCGGCGGCGCCGCCGACCACCTTCTCCGGCGGGAAGGGCAGGCCTTCCACGCGCTTGCGCAGCTCGTGCACGTCGGCCATCAGCTTGTCGGCCAGCGGGCCCAGGCCTTCGGTGCTGTTCTTGCTGAACAGGCCGTACTCGATGCGGTGGAAGCCGGTGAAGTCCGGGGCGTCGACCTTCTTCTCGTGGTCGTCCTCGCGGGAGTCGATGGCGCTGTCCAGGTCGCTGAACAGCTCGGCCACCGGCTCGATCGACTCATAGAACACGCGGGTCGGCGCGTAGAGCTTCTTCGCCGTGGCCAGGTCGCCCTGCTTCACCGCGTCGGTGAACTGCTGGGTGCGCTTGACCAGCTCGTCGAGGTTGTCGGTGACATAGAGCTTGTAGTCGGCGATGGGGCCGACCAGGTCCAGCGGCGAGCCGGTGGCGGCGAAGGTGGCCAACGGCGCGGCGAGCAGGCCGAGGCTGAACAGCAGGGCGAGGGAGGTGCGTTTCATGTCCGATGGCTCCAGTGCGTTGTCGTCGTTCAGGCCAGCAGGCTGCGGCCGAGGAAGTCGTCCGGCCCGGTGACCCCCGGCAGGACGAAGAAGTAGCCGCCGCCTTGCGGCTTCAGGTATTCCTCCAGCGGCTCGCCGTTCAGGCGCGTCTGCACGGCGATGAAGCCGCGCGCCAGGTCCGCCTGGTAGCAGATGAACAGCAGGCCCATGTCCAGTTGGCCGTTGCTGGCCGCGCCGTTGGAGTAGTTGAACGGCCGGCGCAGGATGAGGTTGGCCTGGCTCTGCGCGGTGCGCGGGTTGGCCAGGCGGATGTGGGCGTCCAGCGGCGTGCGCTTGCCCTCGGGGTCGCGGGCGTAGTCCGGCACGTCGGTTTCCACCCGGCCGTCGTGGGGCGCGCCGCTGGCCTTGATCCGGCCGATGATGCTTTCCTGCTCCTGCAGCGGCGTGCGGTCCCAGCGTTCGACGAAGTTGCGGATGATGCGCACCGCCTGGTAGCTGCCGCCCGCCGCCCAGGCCGGCTCGCCGCTGCCGGGCTGCACCCAGACGATGCGGTGCATGGCCGCCTCGTCGCTGGAGTCGGGGTTGGCCGAGCCGTCGCGGAAGCCCAGGAAGTTGCGCGCGCTTTCGGTGGGCTGGCCGGGGCGGCTGGGCTGCACCGGCACGCTGCCTTCCTGCTTCCAGCGCACCAGCAGCAGGTCCGGGGTGTTCTTCACGATGTCGCGCAGGGCGTGGATGTTGGTGTCCGGGGTGTTGGCGCAGAACTGCAGGCACAGGTCGCCGTGGCAGCGCGCCGGGTCCAGGGCGTCGTTGGGGAAGCCGGCCATGGGTTGCAGGTGGCGTGGCTTGCGCGCCGCCAGGCCGAAGCGCTCGTCGAACAGCGAATCGCCCACCGAGACGGTGACGGTCAGGTTGTCCGGGATCACCACCGGGCCGAGGATGCCCGAGTCCAGCGGCGGCAGCTTGGGGTCGACCTGCTGCACCGCTCCGCCGGCCATGAGGAAGCGGATGCGTTCGTCGAGCACCCGGAACAGCCGCTCCAGGCCGGCGCGGTCGCTGGCCAGCACGTCGAAGGCGACGATCATCCCGGCCGCCGGGCGCGGCGTGACTATGCCCGGCTGGTGGCGGCCGAACCAGGCGTTGCGCTCCTGGGTGCGTTCGCTGGCCGGCGCGTGGGTGACGGCCGCGGTGTCGGCGGCCCGCGCCGGGCCCGCCAGGCTGGCGCCGGCCAGGGCCATGCCGGCGGCGCCGAGGCCGAGCAGCACGCGGCGGCGTTGGGCGTTGGCGGGGCTGTCGTCGTTACTGTGCATCGGTACTTCCTCGGATCAGGGTTGGGCCAGGCCCAGGGCCGGCGCCACGGCGTCCAGCGCCTCGGCCAGGCGGGTGGCCGCAGCGGCCAGCTGCTGGCGCTGGGCGGCCGTGACCTGGTCGTAGGGCTTGCCGGCCAGTGGCGCGAGGCCGGTGTCGAGCGCCGCGGCGGCGGCGTCCAGGCGCGCGGGCAGTTCGGGGGCCTTGCGTTGCAGCAGCGGGCGCAGCAGGTCGATGACCTTGCGCGCGCCTTCCAGGTTGGCGGCGAAGCCGGCCAGGTCGCTGTGGCTGTAGCGTTCCTCGTCGCCGTTCACGCGCTGCTCGGCCAGGTTGCGCAGCAGCCGCGCGGCATTGCCGGAGAGCTGTTCGGGCGGCAGCGACTGGGCCATGAGGGCGTCCTTCAGGGTGGCGACGTCGGCCTGCAGTTGCGTGGCGACCGGCGCCAGGCCGGCGGTCGAGTCCTGGGCGAACAGGCCGTACTCGATGCGGTGGAAGCCGCCGAAGGCCGGGTCTTGCTCGCGCTGTTCGAAGGCGTCGGCGCGCGGGGCGATGCGGTTGTCCAGCTCGGCCAGGCGCTGCGCGCTGGCGGCGATGCGCTGGTAGGCGGCGCGGCCTTCCAGGTAGTGCGTGCGGGCGCCGCCGAGGTCGTTGGCTTCCAGGGCCTGGCGCAGGGCGTCCAGGGCGCGTTGCAGCTGGCGCGACTGGACGGCCAGGTAGACGCGGTATTCGGCCAGCGGGGCGACGAAGTCCAGCAGCGGCGAGCGCGCCTGCTGGGCGGCGCTGGCGGCCGCGCTGGGGGTGACGTGCAGGCTGCCGTGGGGGTTGCTGAGCAGGCCGCAGGTGACCTGGTAGTCGCCGGGGGCGAGGTAGGCCGAGAGCGACTGGTTCATGCCCGGGGCGATGTTCTCGCGTTCCTCCACCACCATCACGCCGTCGAGGATTTCCCACTCCACCGCGCGGTCGGAGCGGTTGAGGATGCGGAAGCGCGCCTGCCCGGCCGGCACGCTCAGGGCGTTGGGTTGGCAGCCGTGGGGCAGCACCGTGACCTGCACTTCGTCGTTTTCCAGCTTGGCCTGGTGGGCGTGGCGCGCGGCGTAGTAGAAGGCCGCCGCGGCGAGCACGGCCAGCGCCGCCGAGGCCGCCACCGCGGCGTTGAGCAGCAGGCGGCGGGCGCCCACCGGCGGCTGGGGTTCCGGCAGGCTCATTCGGCGGTGCTCCGGGCAGGGGCCGCGGGGCGCGGCGGCAGGAAGAACAGCGTCAGGCTCAGCGCCAGGTAGGCCAGCCAGGCGCCAAGGGTGCTCAGGGTGGGGCTCTGCTGGTAGCCGAACAGCCCGGCCAGCAGCGAGCCCAGGGCGCCGTCCTCGGGCAGGCTGGCGCCGCTGTCCCACAGGGGCGCCTGCAGCAGGTTCCAGACTCCGGCCTCGTGCAGCGAGCGCACCGCGTTGGCGAGGATGCCGGCGGCCACCACCAGGATGAACAGCCCGGTCCAGCGGAAGAAGCGCGCCAGGTTCAGGCGCACGCCGCCGCTGTAGATGCCGTAGCCCAGGGCCACCGCCAGCGCCAGGCCGAGCAGCGCCCCCAACGGCGCGCCCGGGCCGTCGCTCTGCTGGAACACGGCGAGCAGGAAGAACACCGTCTCCAGGCCTTCGCGGGCCACGGCGAGGAACACCATGGCGATCAGCGCATAACCCTGGTGGCGGGAGTGGAAGGCCTGGTCCAGCGCGGCCTGCAGCTCGCCCTTGATGGAGCGCGCCATCTTGCGCATCCAGAACACCATGGAGGTGAGGATGGCCACTGCGGCCAGGCTCACCAGGGCTTCGAACAGTTCCTGCTGCTTCTGCGGGAACTCGGCGCTGGCCAGCTCCAGCCCGGCGCCGACGAACAGCGCCAGGGCGGCGGCGAGGAACACCCCGATCCACACCGCCGGCATCCAGTGCGCGCGCCCGGTGCGGCGCAGGTAGCTGGCGATGATGCCGACGATGAGCGCGGCCTCCATGCCCTCGCGGAGCATGATCAGGAAGGGGACCAGCATGGTTTCACCTGGGGCAGGGCCGCGCGGCACGGGGGTCGGCGGCGGCTGAGAATGCAAACAAGAAGGATTCTCGATGTCGTCGCCTTAAGGATTGCTTAAGGGGCCGTGCCTAGTTTCGTTGCCTGTCCGCGGCGGATACGCGCACGTCGTTTTCGGCAAACCCGAAGTTGGCGAAGCAGCCACACTGGAGCCATGCCGCTGCGGTCGATACCGAAGTAGGTGCTTGTCACACTGGGAGCCTTGACGGCTCGCTTTCGTCCCCTGTCGCGCGTCGGGCGCGGTGGGGGATTTTTTTATCGTTCGCCCTGGTTGGCTTTTCGTAGGATAGGTATCGTTGCGCTCGACACCATCCTACGGCGCTCCTCCTGCACCTTGCAGGGGAGGGGCGGCGTAGGAGCGGATCTCATCCGCGAATCGCGCCGATATGTCCGGCTATCGCGGACAAGGTCCGCTCCTACAGGGGGAATGCCATGCATCCCAGCGAACTGTAAGCGGGCCCTGCCCGCGATTTCGCGCGCAGGGCGCGCTCCTACATGGGGACGGTGTGGGTGGCGCAGCGTAGCGCGGATTTCATCCGCGAATCGCGCCGGGACGTCCGGTTATCGCGGACAAGGTCCGCTACGGTTCCAGGAAGCACGGCTTTTCGTAGGATGGCGTTGAGCGAAGCGATACCCATCAGCGCAACCGCATGGGTTTCGCAAGCTCAACCCATCCTACGAAGAGCACCTCGGCGCAAGACAGTTGCTCCTACGAAAAACCGCCTGCGCTCAATCCAGACGCCGGGCCAGCGCCTCGAACAGTGCCTCGTACAACCTATCCACCTCCGCCAGCTCCCGTGCCCGCAGGCAGCCGTGGACCAACCCCGGGCCGGGAAAATAGTCCACCTCTACCCCATCCCTGCGCAGTCGCTCGGCGTAGCGCCGCCCGTCATCCCGCAACGGATCGAACTCGGCCACACCCACGAATGCTGGCGCCAATCCAGCGAAATCATGGGCCCGCAAAGGCAAGGCGAGAGGCCGATGCCGTTGCAATGGATCAGGCAAATAGGCATCGATGCACGCCCGCATGTCAGCAGCGGACAACAGCGGCGCATCCGCACACTCGACTCGCGAATCCGTCGCCTCGTCACCCAAGGCCGGATAGACCAGCACCTGAACCCGCGGCTGCGCCTCGCCCGCATCGCGCAGGGCCAGGCACAGGGCGGCGGCCAGGTTGCCGCCGGCGCTGTCGCCGGCCACCGCCAGGCGGGTGCGGTCGAGGGGTTCGTCCAGCGCGCCGCCCTGCAGGGCTCGCCAGGCCGTCAGGCTGTCCTGCAGGGCGGCGGGGAAGGGGTGTTCCGGGGCCAGCCGGTAGTCCACCGCCAGCACCAGCAGGCCCAGGCGGGCGGCCAGTTCGGCGCAGAAGAAGGCGTGGGAGTCGAGGTCGCCGAGCATCCAGCCGCCGCCGTGGAGGAACAATACCGCTGCCCAGCCCGTGGTAGGCGGTGTGCCCGCCGGGCGGAACAGGCGCAGCGGCGGCAGGCCGGCCAGGGCCAGGTCGCTCACCCGCAGGCCCGGCGGGCGCAGCGGGGTGAAGGCAGCGGCCATGCGCGAGTAGGCCTTGCGCTGCGCCGCCAGGGACGGATCGGCGCTGGCGAAAGCGCGGGTGCGCGCGACGAAGTCCGCCATGCCGGCGGACAGCGGGTACTCGCGCGCCATGCTCAGCCCGGCAGGCCGATCACCCGGCCGACGTGCGCCGGCCGCGGCAGGGCGCGGTGCGCCTCGGCCAGGGCCAGCACGCGCTCCAGCACCACGCCCTCGAAGGGCGCCGAGCGCGGGCCGTCCAGGCTCACGTGCAGCAGCATCTGTTCGCTGGCCGCCAGCGGTTCGTCCTCGCCGGGGCGGTGCAGCGTGTGGTGCACGTGCAGGCGCTTGCGGTCGTGGGCCAGCAGCTGGGTGCGCACTTCCACCGGCTCGCCCTGCTTCACCTCGTGCAGGTAGTTCAGGTGCACCTCCAGGGTGAACAGCGAGTGGCCGCTGGCCTCGCGGCCGGCGCTGTCCAGGCCCAGGTGGTCCATCAGGGCGTCGGTGGCGTAGCTGAAGATCAGCAGGTAGTAGGCGTCGCGCAGGTGGCCGTTGTAGTCGGTCCACTCGGCCAGTACCGGGGTTTCGTAGGTTTTCAGGGTGGGCATGGGTGCGCTTCCGACAGAGCCCCTCTCCCCAGCCCTCTCCCGCAAGCGGGAGAGGGGGCGGTTCGGAGTGGGCGGATAGTCCGAGGTTAATCCACGAAGGCGAAGCCGTGGCGGGCCTTGGTGTCCTTGATGGCGCCGAGCACTGCCAGCAGGCAGTCGTCGCGGTAGCGTTCCAGCTCGGCGATGCTGCGCTTGCCCTGCTGCTCGGCGGTGCCTTCGACCACCTTGTCGATCAGCGATTCGGTCAGTTCCGGCGCCGGCAGGTAGGTCCAGGGCAGTTGCAGGGCCGGGCCGAACTGGGCCATGAAGTGGCGCATCCCGGCGTTGCCGCCGGCCAGGGTGTAGGTCAGGAAGGTGCCCATGAACGACCAGCGCAGGCCGGCGCCGAAGCGGATGGCGTCGTCGATCTCGCCGGTGCTGGCGACGCCGTCGTTGACCAGGTGCAGGGCCTCGCGCCAGAGCGCTTCGAGCAGGCGGTCGGCGATGAAGCCGGGGACTTCCTTGCGCACGTGCAGCGGGCGCATGCCCAGGCTGCGGTAGACCGCGATGGCCGCCTGGATGGCCGCCGGGTCGGTCTTCTCGCCGCCCACCACTTCCACCAGCGGCAGCAGGTACACCGGGTTGAACGGGTGGCCGACCACGCAGCGCCCGGGGTGCGTGGCGTCGGCGTAGAACTCGCTGGGCAGCAGGCCCGAGGTGCTGGAGCCGATCAGAGCGTCGGGCTTGGCGGCGGCGCTGATCCTGGCGTGCAGCTCGCACTTCAGGTCCAGGCGCTCGGGGGCGCTTTCCTGGATGAAGTCGGCGTCGCGCACGCATTCCTCGACGGTGTCGACGAACTTCAGGCGCTCCTGGGACGCGCCGGGCACCAGCCCGGCCTTCTGCAGCGCCGGCCAGGCGTTGGCCACGCGCTGGCGCAGGGCGGCCTCGGCGCCCGGCGCCGGGTCCCAGGCGACCACGTCGAGGCCATGGGCCAGGGCGCGGGCGATCCAGCCGCTGCCGATGACGCCGCTGCCGAGGGCGGCGAAGGTCTTGATTTCGGTGATGTAGGACATGAAGGGCTCCAGCGGGAAAGGGGGATGGCCTGTAGGAGCGAGCTTGCTCGCGAACCGGGTCCGCTGCGGAGCCGTTCGCGAGCAAGCTCGCTCCTACGAAAAGCGGGTTTCAGGGGCGGGGCTTGAGGTTCATCTTCTTGCGCCCCTCGGCCGGGGTCAGGGCGCGGCCGCCGAGGCGTTCGATGATCTCGATGGCGCGTTCCACCAGGCTGCCGTTGCTGGCGTGCACGCCGCGGTCCAGCCAGATGTTGTCTTCCAGGCCCACCCGCACGTTGCCGCCCAGCAGCATGGCCTGGGCGACCATGGGCATCTGCGAGCGGCCGATGCCGAAGCCGGCCCAGGTGATGCCCGCGGGGATGTTGTCGGCCATGGCCTTCATGGTGGTGGTGTCGGCCGGCGCGCCCCACGGGATGCCCAGGCAGATCTGGATCAGCGGGTCTTCCAGCAGGCCTTCCTTGAGCATCTGCTTGGCGAACCACAGGTGGCCGGTGTCGAAGATTTCCAGCTCGGCCTTCACCCCCAGTTCGGTGATGCGCTTGGCGCCGGCGCGCAGCTGGGCCGGGGTGGAGACGTAGATGAAGTCGCCGTCGCCGAAGTTCAGGGTGCCGCAGTCCAGGGTGCAGATTTCCGGCAGCAGCGCCTCGACGTGGGCCAGGCGCTCCAGCGGGCCGACCAGGTCGGTGCCGGCGCCGAATTCCAGGGGCTGCTCGCCCTTGCCGATCTCCAGGTCGCCGCCCATGCCGGCGGTGAGGTTGATGATGACGTCGGTGTCGCTCTCGCGGATGCGCTCTACCACTTCGCGGTAGAGGTTCACGTCGCGGCTGGGCTTGCCGGTCTGCGGGTCGCGCACGTGGCAGTGGGCCACGGTGGCGCCGGCCTTGGCCGCCTCGATGGCGGCGGCGGCGATTTCCTTGGGGGTGACGGGGATGGCCGGGTGCTTGCCGACGGTGTCGCCGGCGCCGGTCACCGCGCAGGTGACTATGACTTCATGGTTCACGGTGGTGTCCTTTCTTCAGGCGTACGGGGGCCCTGCGCGGCGGGCACGCCGCGCAAGGGTGGGGCGTTGTTGGCTTATTTCAGGCTGGCGACGAAGGCCGGTTCTGCCGGCTTGCCGTCGAAGGTGGTCACCCCGTCGAGCCAGGCCTTGAGCTGGTCGGGATGGGCCTTGAGCCAGGCGCGGGCGGCGTCCAGCGGCTGGCTGCGGTCGAGGATGGGTTCCATCACCTGGCTGACTTCCTGGCTGCTGAAGCGCAGGTTGTGCAGCAGCTTGGCGACGTTGCCGCACTGCGCCTGGTAGCCGGCGGCGGTCATGATGGAGACGGTGGCGGCGCCTTCGTTGGGGCCGAACACGTCGTCGCTGCCGGTGAGGTATTTCATGTCGATCTGCAGGTTCATCGGGTGCGGTTTCCAGCCGAAGAACACCACCCACTGCTGGCGCTTGATGGCGCGCTTGACCGCGGTGAGCATGCCGGCCTCGCTGGATTCGACGACCTGGAAGCCCTTCAGGCCGAACTTGTCCTTGGCGATCATGTCCGCGGTGATGCGGTTGGAGCCGCTGCCCGGCTCGATCAGGTAGATCTTGTTGTCCAGCTTGTCGCGGAATTTGGCGATGTCGGCGAAGGTCTTCAGGCCACCGTCGTAGACGTAGGTGGGCACCGCGTAGGTGGACTGCGCGTCGCCCAGGGTGGCCGGGGTGATGACTTCGATCTGCTGCTTGTCCAGGTAGGGCTTGGCCACCGGCTGCATGGTCGGCTGCCAGTAGCCGAGGAAGACGTCGAGCTGCTTGTCGGCCATGCCGGCCAGGATGATCTGCTGCGAGGCGCTGGTCTGCTTGACCTTGTAGCCGAGGCCGTCGAGCAGGGCCTCGGCCACGGCGCTGCTGGCCACCACGTCGGTCCAGTTCACCGAACCCATGCGCACGTTCTGGCACGACGCCGGCTCGGTGGCCCAGGCGCTGCTGACCAGGGTGAACAGCGCGGCGCAGGCGCCCGCTTTGATCGATAGCTTCATGACTTCTCCTCAAGGCCTTTGCGGCAATGGTTATCGTTGTTGTGTCATGGCCCCGCGCGGCGGTGGCTGGTGTTCAAATTACGCACGGCCTGCGACGGAAAATCGCACTCCGGCGACCTGCACTTGCACGCTGGCGACCTCGGCCATTGCCAGGGCCGGGCAAATGCTCCATACCAACGGATCGCCGCCCGAATCACCTGGATGAGGCCATGTCGAACGACTTCTGGTTCCTCCTGCTGCCCGGTTTTTCCCTGATGGGGTTCATCTCCGCCGTGGAGCCGCTGCGCGTCGCCAACCGCTTCCGCGGCGGGCTCTACCGCTGGCACCTGCTGAGCATCGACGGCGGCCCGGTGCTGGCCAGCAGCGGCATGTCGATGAACGCCGACGGCGCCCTGCAGGCCCTGGGCCGCGGCGACACGCTGTTCGTGGTGGCCGGCTTCGACCCGCTGCAGGCCTGCTCCCCGGCGCTGCTGCACTGGCTGCGCCGCCTCGACCGCGAGGGCGTGACCCTCGGCGGCATCGACACCGGCAGCTTCGTCCTCGCCGAGGCCGGGCTGCTCGACCGCCATCGCTGCACGCTGCACTGGGAGGCGCTGGACGCCTTCCGGGAGACTTATCCACAGCTGCAGGCGACCCAGGAGCTGTTCGAGATCGACGGCTCGCGCATCACCTCCGCCGGCGGCACGGCGTCCATCGACCTGATGCTCGACCTGATCGCCCGCGCCCAGGGCCCGGAGCTGGCGGTGCAGGTTTCCGAGCAGTTCGTGGTCGGGCGCATCCGCACCCGCCAGGACCACCAGCGCCTGCAACTGGCGACGCGCTACGGGGTGACCAACAAGAAGCTGATCCAGGTGCTGGGCGAGATGGAAAGGCACACCGAGCCGCCGCTCTCCACCCTGGACCTGGCCGAGCGCATCCAGGTCACCCGCCGCCAGCTGGAGCGCCTGTTCCGCCTGCACCTGAACGATACGCCGTCGAACTTCTACCTCGGCTTGCGCCTGGACAAGGCCCGGCAATTGCTGCGGCAGACGGAGATGAGTGTGCTGGAGGTGGGGTTGGCTTGTGGGTTCGAGTCGCCTTCGTATCTGTCGCGGAGTTATCGGGCGCGGTTTGGGGTTTGTCCGCGGGAGGATCGGGGGGTGTTTGCGGGTGGGGCTTCGGTGAGTGTTTCCAAGAGCCCCTCTCCCCAGCCCTCTCCCTGAAGGGAGAGGGGGCAGTCTGTGCCGAGAGGAGGAATGGTTTCAGCCGGAAATTACGGTGCCAGCCGGCTAACGCCGAAATACCCAAGCACTCCGAACGGTCCCCTCTCCCTTCAGGGAGAGGGTTAGGGAGAGGGCGCTCTCCAGGACGAGCACCGAAGCCACAGGTGGGCACCGTTCGCGAGCAAGCTCGCTCCTACGAAAACGAAAAGCCGTTCGGCACCTTGGCAACATCCGTGGGACCAGTGTCATTCCTCCAAACCCACCTACGGCGCACCATGACCAGAACCCCCACCCCAGGAGCCCCCATCATGAGCGAAGCCCGCCCACCCCTGCCGCCCTTCACCCGCGAGACCGCCATCCAGAAGGTGCGCGCCGCCGAGGATGGCTGGAACAGCCGCGACCCACAGCGCGTGTCCCTGGCCTACAGCCCGGACAGCACCTGGCGCAACCGCTCCACCTTCATCCGCGGCCGCGTGCAGATCGTCGAGTTTCTCACCGGCAAGTGGCGCCGCGAACTGGACTACCGGCTGATCAAGGAACTCTGGGCCTTCACCGGCGAGCGCATCGCCGTGCGCTTCGCCTACGAGTGGCACGACGACTCGGGCAACTGGTTCCGTTCCTACGGCAACGAGAACTGGGCCTTCGACGAGCAGGGCCTGATGGTCGAACGCCATGCCAGCATCAACGACCTGCCCATCAGCGAGGACGAGCGGCTGTTCCGCTGGCCCCTGGGCCGGCGCCCGGACGATCACCCGTCGCTGAGCGATCTCGGACTCTGAGCCGGCCGCGGGAGCGAGGCGGGCGCCGCGCCCCCGCGGTGGGCTTTCAGTGCGCTTCTTCCAGGTCGTCGTGGAGCAGCCCGAGGATTTCGCGCTTCATCTCGATGAACGGGCGGTCCATCACCATGTCCAGCGAGCGCGGGCGCTCGATGGGCACGTCGAGGATGCGCTTGATGCGCCCCGGGCGGGCGCCCATGACGTAGACGCGGTCGCCCAGCAGGATGGCTTCGTCGATGTCGTGGGTGACGAACACCACGGTCTTCTTGCTGTGGTCCCACACGCGCAGCAGCAGCTTCTGCATTTGCATGCGCGTCTGGCTGTCGAGGGCGCCGAAGGGCTCGTCCATCAGCAGGATCTGCGGGTCGTTGGCCAGCGCGCGGGCGATGGCCACGCGCTGCATCATGCCGCCGGAGAGCTGCTTGGGGTAGTTGCCGGCGAAGTTGGCCAGGCCCACCTCGTTGAGGTAGTAGTCGACGATCTCCTTGCGCTCGGCGGCCGGCAGGCCGCGGCGCTTCAAGCCGAACTCGACGTTCTCGCGCACGGTCAGCCAGGGGAACAGGGTGTAGCTCTGGAACACCATGCCGCGGTCGGCGCCGGGGCCGTCGACGCGCTGGCCGCCGACGTAGATGTCGCCCTCGGTGGGCTCGGACAGCCCGGCGGTGAGGTACAGCAGGCTCGACTTGCCGCAGCCGGAGGGGCCGACGATCACCGCGAACTGCTGGTCCGGCACCTCGAAGGAGACCTTCTCCAGCGCGGCGAAGGTGCCGCCCTCGGGGGTGCGGTAGCGCAGGCTGACCTGGTCCACGCGCAGCCGCGCCGGCTGCGCCCCTTGTGCGGCCGGTGCCGCGTCGTTGCGTTGCATGGCTGCTACTGCGCCCATGAGGCCACCTTCAGTCGGAGGATGCGGAAGAGTTGGTCGGTGATCAGCCCGAGCAGGCCGATGATGGCGATGGCCAGGAAGATCACGTCCACCTGGAAGCCGCGCATGGCCTTGAGGCTGATGTAGCCCAGGCCGCTGGAGGCGGCGACCAGCTCGGCCACCACCAGGTAGGTCCAGGCCCAGCCCATGGTCACCCGCAGGGTGTCCAGCACGCCGGGCAGCGAGGCCGGGCCGAGCACGTGCAGCACCACGTCGCGGCGGGTGCAGCCCAGGGTGTAGGAAGCGTTGACCAGGTCCTTGGCGACGCCGCGGGAGACGTCGGCGATCATCACCAGCTGCTGGAAGAACACGCCGAAGATGATCACCGTGACGCGCTGTTCGATGCCGATGCCGATCCACAGGATGAACAGCGGCACGAAGGAGGTCACCGGCAGGTAGCGGATGAAGTTCACCAGCGGTTCGAGGAAGGCCTGGACGATGCGGAAGCTGCCCATCAGCAGGCCCAGGGGCACGGCCACCAGGGACGAGACCAGGAAGCCGATCATCACCACCTCGACGCTGGCCAGCACGTGGGTGCCCAGGGTGCCGTCGCGGCCCAGGCGCACGGCGGCGTCCAGCACCGCGCCGGGGCTGGGCAGGAACATCGCCGGCACCACGCCGCCGTAGGAGAGCAGGGCCCAGAGGCCGAACACCAGCAGCCAGCACAGGGCGCTGGCGGACCACACCAGGCGCACCGGCAGCTCGACCTTGGGCGTCAGGCAGCGGTTGAGCCAGGATTTATTCGGACGTGACATCGCGGATTACCTCCATGCGGACGGCCGCAAGCCTTCCGCCAGGATGTTCGTGGAACGAAGGATGGGAAGGGGCGGGCGCGCGGCCCGCCGGGTTCACTGGACGACGAAGCGGGTGTCCACCAGGTCGTCGTAGCTGACCTGGAAGGTCTTGCCCTGCAGCTGCGTCCAGGTCTCGTTGGCCAGGCCGATGATGTCCTTGATGTCGCCGGCCTTGCCGGGGGCGCCGAGGAGCTTCTCGCTCATGGCCTGGTCATAGAAGCGCACGCCCTTGGCCGCCTCGGCCAGGTCCTTGGGGTCGGACAGGTAGCCGCCGACGCCCTTGGCCATGATGGCGTAGGCCTCCTGCGGGTGCTCCCGGGTGTACTGCACGGCCTTGTACAGGCCCTTGACCAGGGCCTTGACGTCGTCGGGCTGCTTGTCGATGACGTCGCAGTTCAGCGCCACCACGTCGACGATCACCCCGGGGGTGCTGGTGCTGTCCACCAGCACCTTGCCCTGCTGCTTCTGGCGCACCATCGACAGGTGCGGCTCCCAGGTCACCGCGGCGGGGATGCGCCCGGCGATGAAGGCGGTGGCTGCATCGTCGGCGGTCATGTTCTGCACCTTGATGTCGCTCATGCTCATGCCGGCGTTCTTCAGCAGGTACGACAGCCAGAACTGCGACACCGAGCCTTCGTTGACCGCCACTTCCCGGCCCTTGAGCTGGGCCAGGCTGGTGACGTCCTTGCCCACCAGCACGCCGTCGCCGCCATGGCTGTCGTCCAGCGCGGCCACGGCCTTGAAGCAGAACTGCGGGCGGTACTTGAGGATTTCGTCGATGGTCGAGGCGGAGCCGGAGAGTTTCCCGGAGGCCTGGGCGGCCATGTACATCGCCGCTTCCTCGATGGGGGTGAGCTGCAGGTCCAGGCCCTGCTCCTTGAAGTAGCCCAGGTCGCGGGCCAGGTACAGGGTGCCGTAGCCGACCCAGGTGGTATGGCCGATGGACAGGGTGCCGGCCTGGGCCGCCCCGGCGGCGCCGGCGAGCAGCCCGGCGAGGGCGAGGGGACGGGTGAAACGCGCAAGCAAGGACTTGTTCATGAAGCACTCCCACAGCCTGTTGGGCTTGTTATTGGATAACTGCGGCAGTGGCCAGATGGCCGGAGGTTTCACAGCGAAGCGGAACGTGCGTGGCGATGGGCTCTGCGGCCCCTGGGCCCGCAGGGCGGGCGGCACGTGACAGGGCGGATGGTGGCGGAAGCGGGAGGCTCGGAAAATTATTAAATATGTCGTTGCGACATAAGAAAAAGCTGCCTTTCGCCGCCGGGGCCCGGGCTTGCCGCGTTTGTGGCGCCTCGACCGGCGGCGGGCTGCCAGTCGCTTCCTCAGGGATTTCCTACGCTTTGTGCATCCTTTTCGCCGTGGGCGCCGCGCCGCGCCGGGAATAGACTCCCCCGGCCGTCGGAAATCGCCCCAGATGGACCTACAAGCTACAAGGCCCACGTCGCCGTGTATCGGAAACCTTACCTTCTTGACCAACACGGAATAATCGCCAGACACGGGCCTGTTAAGGTTTCCTTAAGGCCGGGGCCCTCCCGCCGTCCAAGGAAAACCACCGGAGCGACCCTCCGGCGTTCGAGAGTCCCCATGCTGCAACGCTACTTCTGGAAGCTGCTGCCCAAGGTCCAGCGCAACTTCCTGCTCAGCCGCCTGCCGGTGCAGGAACGCCAGATCGTCAACAAGGCGATGTCCGGCAACGCCCATTTCCCCGCGTATTTCCGCGAGCGCCGCTGCCTGTTCGTGCACGTGCCCAAGTGCGCCGGCAGCAGCCTCTGCGCGGCGCTGTTCGACGGCGGGCGCCCCGGCCACCTGCCGCTGTACTGGTACGAGCAGCAGTTCCCCGGCGAATATGCCGAAAGCTTCAAGTTCAGCTTCGTCCGCGACCCGTTGGAGCGCGCCTACTCGGCCTATGCCTACCTGCGCGGCAACCAGCTGCCGCAGCGCGACCGGGCGGCGCACCAACTGGTCTGCCAGTTCCGCGACTTCGACGACTTCGTCGACCGCTGGCTGCACCCGGACAACCTCCAGCGCCAGCTGCATTTCGTGCCGCAGGTGGCCTTCCTCTGCGATTCCCTCGGCCACCTGGGGCTGGACTTCATCGGCCGCCAGGAGAACCTGGAAGCGGACTTCCAGACGCTGTGCGAGCACCTGGGCATCAGCGGCCAGCTGCCCCACCTGAACGCCTCGCGGCAACGCCAGGCCGGCCCGGCCCGGGACTTCTGCAGCACTCGCACGCGGCGCCTGGTGCGCCGCGCCTATCAACGCGACTACCAACTGCTTGGCTATGAGTGACCTCAAAGTACCCCTGTTCCCCGTCACCGGCAGCGTGCGCCGCGAAGCCCGCGCCGCGCTCAAGGGCCAGCGCCCCTGCTGCATCTGGCTGACCGGCCTGTCCGGCTCGGGCAAGTCGAGCCTGGCCAACGCCCTGGAGCTGGCCCTGCACCGCGAGCGCGTGCACAGCTTCCTGCTCGATGGCGACCAGGTCCGCGGCGGCCTGTGCAGCGACCTGGACATGAGCCCCGAGGGCCGCCGCGAGAACATCCGCCGCCTGGCCCATGCCGCGCGGCTGATGACCGAGGCCGGGCTGGTGGTGATAGTCGCCGCCATCTCGCCGTTCCGCGCCGAGCGCGATGCCGCCCGCGCGCTGTTCCCGGCCGACGAGTTCCTCAGCGTGTATCTCAGCACGCCGTTGCGGACCTGCGCCGAGCGCGACCCCAAGGGCCTGTACAAGGCCGCCCGGGAAGGCCGCCTGCGCAACTTCACCGGCATCGACAGCCCCTACGAGCCGCCGCTGGACGCCGACTTCGAAGTGGACGCCACCGACACCTCCACCGACGAGGCCTGTCGTAGGCTGCTCGGGCTGGTCCTGCAGCGTTGCCGCCCCGGTCCGGCCTGAGTTCCGGGCCCGGCTTGCCGTCGCCGCGCGCGGCTGGGCAAGATGGGCGCCCAACCACCGCCGCGGGGTATCCGTGTCCGTTCTCTTCGAGGCCCTCTGGCCGCTCTTCGCGCTTATCGTCGGCGGCTACCTGCTGCGCCGCCGCGGCTTCCCCGGCGAGGCCTTCTGGCCGGCGGCCGAACGCCTGAACTACTTCATCCTGTTCCCCGCGCTGCTGTTCGCCAGCCTGGCCAAGGCGCCGCTGCGCGACCCGGGGCTGGGCCGCCTGGCCCTGGCGGTGGCCCTGGGCCTGGGCGGCGCCTGGCTGGCGCTGCTGGCCAGCCGGCGCCTGCGCGCCTGGAGCGCGGCGCGCTTCGGCGCCATCGCCCAGGGTGTGCTGCGCTTCAACACCTACCTGGGCCTGGCCGCGGTGGGCAGCCTGTACGGCAAGGAAGGCCTGACCCTGGCGGCGCTGATGCTGGCGCTGATGGTGCCGACGGTGAACCTGATGTCGGTCTGGGCGCTGACCGCCGAACGCGGCATCAGCGCCCGCGCGCTGCTGCTGCCGATCCTCAGGAACCCGCTGATCCTCGCCTGCGCCGCCGGTGCCCTGGTCAACCTGGCCGGCCTGGAACTGGGCGGCGGCAGCGCCCGGCTGTTCGACCTGCTGGCGGTGGCCAGCCTGCCGCTGGGCCTGCTCTGCGTGGGCGCCGCGCTGCAACCGAAGGAACTGCGCGCGGAACTGCCGGTGCTGCTGGGCAGCTGCGCCACGCGCCTGCTGGCGATGCCCGCCCTGGCCTTCGCCTGCGCCCAGCTGCTCGGCCTGGCGCCGCTGGAGTCGGCGGTGTTCGTGCTGTTCTTCGCCCTGCCAACGGCGCCCACGGCCTATGTGCTGACGCGGCAGCTGGGTGGGGACAGTCACCTGATGGCGGGGATCATCACGCTGCAGACGCTGTTGGCGGGGGGGAGCCTGTTGCTGGTGATGGGAGTGGTGCAGGCGCTGGCGGGGTGACGCTGTGGGGGCTTCTCGTAGGAGCGAGCTCGCTCGCGAACAGCGTTTCCCGGTGGCCTCGGTGTTGCAGTTTGACTCCGCAACCCTCTCCCCAGCCCTCGGCTGCGCGCCCCGCCCTGAAGGGAGAGGGGGCTTGTCCGTGCCGAGAGGAGTAATGGTTTCAGCCGGAAACCTGCGGTGTTGCCGGCTGACTCCAGAACACCCAAACACTCCCAACGGTCCCCTCTCCCTGAAGGGAGAGGGGGCTAGTCCGTGCCGAGAGAAGTGATGGTTTCAGTCGGAAACCGTCGGTGTTGCCGGCTGACTCTAGAACACCCAAGCACTCCGAACGGTCCCCTCTCCCTTCAGGGAGAGGGGGCTAGTCTGTGCCGAGAGGAGGAATGGTTTCAGCCGGAAACCTGCGGTGTTGCCGGCTGACTCCAGAACACCCAAGCACTCCGAACGGTCCCCTCTCCCTTCAGGGAGAGGGTTAGGGAGAGGGCGCTCTTCAGGCCAGGCACCGAAGCCACCTGGAAACACCGTTCGCGAGCAAGCTCGCTCCTACAGAACAGAAAAGCGCCCAGCCCCAATCAGAAGTGGTACTTCACCAACAGACTGGTGGTGTTCTGGTCGGTGGTAAAGAACTGCGAATCCTTGATCCCGTACTTGTCGGACCAGTAGTCGTACTCCACGCCCACGTACAGGTGCTTGGCCTCGTAGCCCATGGCCTTGCCCAGGTCGTACTTGATCTGCGGGTTGAAGTGCAGGTTGGCGTGGTAGTCGCTCTGGCCGCGTTCGCTGGCGCTGGCGCTCTTGTTGTTCACCACCCAGTCCATGAAGCCGTCGAAGAGGATGTCGGAGTTGCCCACCGGGATGGTCACGGCCCAGGCCGGGGTGATCTGCCAGGCGCCGGAGGGCACGCGGTTGCCGTCGGGCTTGCGGTAGTAGAAGTTCAGCTGGAAGTAGTCGAAGCCGGGCAGGGCCAGGTCGAAGCCCGGGCCGATCAGGTAGGCCTCGGTGTCGCCTTCGCCGAATTCGTAGGTGGTGGCCAGCAGCACGTCCTTGATCGGGCCCAGCGACAGGTCGGCGCCGGTGATCTTGCCGAACGACAGGCGCGGGCTGAACTCGCCGTAGTAGGTGTTCTTGCCGTTCTGGCTGTCTTCCTTGCCGTTGTAGTTGATCTGGTCGACGAAGAACCAGATGTCGCCCCAGGTCCAGGCGCTCGCGCTCTCGAAGGTGAAGGTCTGCTGGATCGGCGGGTTGACCTTGAAGTTCTTGCCCCACAGGTAGGTCAGGCTTTCGTTGTGCCAGATCAGCGGGCCGTCGTTGCTGGCCGGCGCGGGGGTGAGGTCTTCGCCGCCGGCCATGGCCTGGCCGGTAGCCAGCAGCCCGCCGGCGAGCAGCAGGGATGCGAGGGTGCGAGTCATGTGGTGCTCCTAGGTTTTGAAGTGCTGCGATCTAGTTGGAATTCTGAACCTGTCCACTCGGTCAGGCTTGGCCTGCCGAGGCAAGATCGGGGCCAACGCCGGGCGCGGGCCGGGTTTTCTTCTGTGTTTTGGGAAAAGCCATGCTTTTTCATGGGCCTGCGTCGCGGCCGGCGAAGGCCTGGGATCGGGCAAAAACCTGACTACTGGGACAGGTCGTGCCTTCGCACAGGGCAGCGCAGCGTGCCGAAGCGCCATTTTGGCGAGCATGGGCAGGGCTTATTGAATACACATTTGCTTTGAGTTGAATGGAATCAATTCAAAATATGTATACAAGTTTGCTGTGAAGAATCTACACAAGCGCCCCGGCGGCCACCTTGCGGGCGGCCGCGGCCTTTCCGGGCGCGGATGATGCCAGAGCCGCGCCGCGCAAGCACCTCCGCCGGCCCGGCGGCGGTCTCACCAGGCGGCGATCTGCCCGTCGGTGCGCGGCTCGGTGCCGCCGCAGAGCACGCCGCTGCGCGGGTCGCGCAGGATGATCTGGCCGCGCCCGTAGCTGCTCAGGTCGTGGGCCACTTCCACGTGGTGGCCGCGGCGGCTGAGCACCGCCGCCAGGCTGCGCGGCGCGCCGTGCTCGATGCCGATGCGCTTGTCGCCCAGCCACTGCCAGCGCGGGGCGTCCAGCGCGGCCTGGGGGTTGAGGCCGAAGTCCACCAGGTTCATCACCATCTGCACGTGGCCCTGGGGCTGCATGTAGGCGCCCATCACGCCGAACGGGCCCAGGGGCACGCCGTCCTTGCTGAGGAAGCCGGGGATGATGGTGTGGAAGGTCTTCTTGCCCGGGGCCAGGGCGTTGACGTGACCGGCGTCGAGGCTGAACTCGGCGCCGCGGTTCTGCAGGGCGATGCCGGTGCCGGGCACCACCACGCCGGAGCCGAAGCCGTGGTAGTTGCTCTGGATGAACGACACCAGGTTGCCCTCGCCGTCGGCCGTGGCCAGGTACACGGTGCCGCCGGCGCGCGGCTTGCCCGGGTGCGGTTCCAGGGCGCGCTCGCCGATCAGCGCGCGGCGGCTGGCGGCGTAGTCGTCGCTGAGCAGGTCGGCGACGCTGAAGCGCATGGCGTCCGGCTGGCCGATGTAGGCGCGGCCGTCGGCGTAGGCCAGCTTCATGGCCTCCAGCTGGCGGTGCCAGGTGTCCGGGCTGTCGCGCTCGCCGAATTCGAAGCCCTTGAGGATGTTCAGCGCCATCAGCGCCACCAGGCCCTGACCGGCCGGGGGGATTTCCCAGACGTCGTAGCCGCGGTAGTTCAGCGCAATGGGCTCGACCCACTGGGCGCGGTAGCCGGCCAGGTCGGCCTCGTCCAGGTAGCCGCCGCTGGCCCGGGCGTGGGCGGCGATGCGCCGGGCCAGGGCGCCGCGGTAGAAGCTCTCGCAGCGGCTTTGCGCCAGTTCGCGCAGGGTCTGCGCCTGGCCGGGGTTGCGGAAGATTTCCCCGGCGCGCGGGGCGCGGCCGTCGATGAGGAATTCGTCGAACCAGGCCGCCAGTTCCGGGTGCGCGTCGCGCACCCCGCGGAATTTGTCCAGGCCGCTCTGCCAGAGGCCGGCGATCACCGGCGAGACCGGGAAGCCCTGCTCGGCCAGTTCGATGGCCGGCGCCAGCAGCTCGGCGAAGTCCAGCCGGCCGAAGCGCGCCGACAGCTCGGCCCAGGCCGCCGGGCAGCCCGGCACTGTCACCGGCGTCCAGCCGTACAGCGGCATGCGCGCGTGGCCGGCGCCGCGCAGCGTGCCGATGTCCAGCGCCCCGGGCGCGTAGCCGGCGGCGTCCAGGCCGTGCAGCTTGTCCTTCACCCACACCAGGGCGAAGGCATCGCCGCCGATGCCGCAGCCGGTGGGCTCCACCACCGTCAGCGCCGCCGCCGTGGCCACCGCGGCATCCACCGCGTTGCCGCCGCGCTTGAGAATGTCCAGCCCGACCTGCGCCGCCAGCGGCTGCGAGGTGGCCACCATGCCGCGCCGGGCATACACCAGCGAGCGTTGCGAAGCGTAGGGATATTCCTGGGCGGAGAAATTCAGCATGGGCGGGCTCCGTTGACGGCTTGAGGCGGCAGGGTAGCCCTGCCAGACTCTGTCCACTAGCGATACAAAGCCAAAGCATAGCGATGAACGGACAGCACCCCCATCTGCAACGCGCGATTCCCACGCTCGACGACCTGCCGCGGCCGGTCTACGCGCGCGCCGAAAGCCTGCGCGCCGGCTCCTGGACCGGCCGCCACCACCACGCCTGGGTGCAACTGTCCTACGCCATCAGCGGGGTGCTCGGCGTGCACACCGCCGAGGGCAGCTTCTTCGCCCCGCCGCAGCGGGCCATCTGGATACCGGCGTACCTGGAGCACGAGGTGGTCACCTCCGGCCGCGCGGAGATGCGCAGCCTCTACCTGAGCGCCGAGGCCTGCGCCTGGGCAGAGCCGCGCTGCCGGGTGCTGGAGGTGACGCCGCTGGCCCGCGAGCTGATCAAGAGCTTCTGTGAGCTGCCGGTGGATTATCCACAGGGCGACAGTCCCGAGCAGCGTCTGGTGAACGTGCTGCTGGACCAGCTGCGTACCCTGCCGGAGGTCGCCTTCTCCCTGCCCATGCCGCAGGAGCCGCGGCTGCTGCAGCTGTGCCAGGCGCTGATCGAACAGCCCAGCACCAGCCTCACCCTGGGCGACTGGGCGCAACGCCTGGGCACCTCGGAAAAGACCCTCTCGCGCCTGTTCCAGCGCGAGACCGGCATGAGCTTCCGCCTTTGGCGCCAACGCCAGCGGCTGCTCGGCTCGCTGGGTGTGCTGGAGGATGGCGCCAGCGTGACCGCTGCGGCGCTGGATTGTGGCTATGACTCCACTTCGGCCTATATAGCTGCGTTCAAGGGGTTGTTCGGCTTTACGCCGGGGGAGTTGTTCAAGCAGCGTTGAGCCGCTGCGGTCTGCGCTTCCTGTAGGAGCGAGCTTGCTCGCGAACGGCGTTTCCAGGCGGCCTCGGTGTTTTGGTTTGACTCCGCAACCCTCTCCCCAGCCCTCTCCCTGAAGGGAGAGGGGGCTTGTCCGTGCCGAGAGGAGGAATGGTTTCAGCCGGTAATCACTGTGCTAGCCGGCTAACGCCGAAGTATCAGTATCTGCCCAACGGTCCCCTCTCCCTTCAGGGAGAGGGTTAGGGAGAGGGCGCTCTTCAGGCCAGGCACCGAAGCCACCTGGAAACACCATTCGCGAGCCATCTCGCCCCAACGAAAAGCCACTCCAAATAAGCGGATTTCCGCTCACCCACCCCCGCCCATCGGCATCCAACCGCCTGCCCACGCTGTACGAAAACCCCGTAATCCCTTGCCCCACGCGGCTTTGCGCCCTTGGCACGTTGCCTGCTATCGCCCTCCACACTGCGCCGCACCTCGTGGCGCGCCGGTGCCGGTTTCGTGGTCCGCGCACCCGACGACAACAACGACAAGAGGATTACCCATGGATAGCGCAAGCGCCGTCTCCGCTTCTGCCGCGCCCCGTACGACCTCCCAGCGCATCAAGTCGATCTTCAGCGGCTCGGTGGGCAACCTGGTGGAGTGGTACGACTGGTACGTCTACGCCGCCTTCTCCCTGTACTTCGCCAAGGCCTTCTTCCCCCAGGGCGACATGACCGCCCAGCTGCTCAACACCGCCGCGATCTTCGCCGTGGGCTTCCTGATGCGCCCGATCGGCGGCTGGCTGATGGGCATCTACGCCGACCGCAAGGGCCGCAAGGCCGCGCTGCTGGCCTCGGTGCTGCTGATGTGCTTCGGCTCGCTGATCATCGCCCTCACCCCCAGCTATGAAACCATCGGCGTCGGCGCGCCCATCCTGCTGGTGCTCGCGCGCCTGCTGCAGGGCCTGTCGGTGGGCGGCGAATACGGCACCTCGGCCACCTACCTCAGCGAGATGGCCAACAAGGAACAACGCGGCTTCTTCTCCAGCTTCCAGTACGTGACGCTGATCTCCGGCCAGCTCATCGCCCTGGCGGTGCTCATCGTGCTGCAGCAGACCCTCACCGTCGAACAGCTGGAAAGCTGGGGCTGGCGCGTGCCCTTCTTCATCGGCGCGCTGTGCGCGGTGACCGCCATGTTCCTGCGCCGCGGCATGGAAGAGACCGAGTCCTTCGCCAAGAAGAAGGAAGAGCCCAAGGAAAGCCTGATGCGCACCCTGCTGCGCCATCCCAAGGAAGTCCTCACCGTGGTCGGCCTGACCATGGGCGGCACCCTGGCCTTCTACACCTACACCACGTACATGCAGAAGTACCTGGTGAACACCGTGGGCATGAGCAAGACCGACTCGACCATGATCTCGGCCGCCACCCTGTTCCTGTTCATGCTGCTGCAGCCCATCGTCGGCGCGCTGTCGGACAAGATCGGCCGGCGCCCGATCCTGATCGCCTTCGGCGTGCTCGGCACCGTCTTCACCTACCCGATCCTCAGCACCCTGCACAGCATCGACACCTGGTGGGGCGCGTTCTTCCTGATCATGGCGGCGCTGGTGATCGTCAGCGGCTACACCTCCATCAACGCCGTGGTGAAGGCCGAGCTGTTCCCCACCGAGATCCGCGCCCTGGGCGTGGGCCTGCCCTACGCGCTGACCGTGTCGATCTTCGGCGGCACCGCCGAGTACGTGGCGCTGTGGTTCAAGAGCATCGGCATGGAGAGCGGCTTCTACTGGTACGTCACCGGCTGCATCGCCTGCTCGCTGCTGGTCTACGTGACCATGAAGGACACCCGGACGCATTCGAAGATCACTACCGACTGATAGGGCGCGTGCCCTGGCCCCGGGGTTGCTCCGGGGCGTTTTATCCACGAGGCCCGGCATTTGCTGGGCCTCGTCGTTTTCGGGTCGCCTGGGTTGGGCTTATGGGGGGCGGGGAGATGGGGGAAGCGGCGGATAACCGCGAACGGTTATACGCCCTACGTTATGCTCGGCGGCGTACTTCTTGACGACGCGAGTTCATGAGCGTTTTGGATATTCCCTTTGGGCCTCTGCGGGCCTGCGGCTTGCGCGGGGCGCTGAGCGGGCCGTTCGACCTCGACCTGGCGCCCGGTCGCTGTACGGTGCTCAGCGGCCCTTCGGGCATCGGCAAGAGCCTGTTGCTGCGCATGCTCGCCGACCTCGACCCCAACCAGGGCCAGGTCAGCCTGGCCGGGGTGGCGCGCGAGCGTATGCCGGCCAGCGCCTGGCGGCGGCTGGTCACCTACGTGGCGGCGGAATCCGGCTGGTGGGAGGAGGGCGTCGCCGCGCACTTCGCCGACCTCGACGCCGCGCGGGCGCTGCTGCCGCGGGTGCGTCTCGACCCGGCGTTGCTGCAGGCGCGGGTGGCGCAGTTATCCACAGGCGAGCGCCAGCGCCTGGCCCTGCTGCGCGCGGTGGTGCAGCGGCCGCGCTTCCTGCTGCTGGACGAACCCACGGCGGCGCTGGACGCGGCCAGCCGCGAGGGCGTCGAGCAACTGCTGCAGGCACTGAAGGCCGAAGGCCTGGGCCTGCTGGTGGTCAGCCACGATGCCGGGCAGGCGCGGCGCCTGGCGGATGTGCACCTGCAACTGGACGAACACGGCCTGGGCGAGGTGCAGCCATGACGCCGCTGCAGCTCGGCCTGCCGGAACTGGCCCTGGCGGCGCTGCTGATCGTGGTCGCCGCCGGGCTGTCCTGGGCGCTGCGCCTGGGCCTGCAGCGCACCCTGCTGGTCTGCGCCGTGCGCCTGGTGGTGCAACTGGTGCTGGTGGGGCTGTTCCTGCGCCAGGTGTTCGCCCTGTCCTCGCCCTGGCTGACCGCCGGGGTGGTGCTGGCGATGCTCGCCGCGGCCAGCTTCGAGGTTGGTTCGCGACAACGCCGCCGGCTGGCCGGCTTCTGGCACCTGGGCATCGGCGGCGGCAGCGTCGGCATCGCCACCCTGGGCATCGCCCTCTTCGCCCTGGCCGGCAGCCTGCGGCCGCAGCCGTGGTACGACGCGCGGCACGCCATCCCGCTGGTGGGCATCATCCTCGGCACGGCGATGAACGCCGCCAGCCTGGCGCTGAACCAGGTGTTCGCCAGCGTCACCCGCGAGCGCGCCGCCATCGAGGCGCGCCTGGCCCTGGGCGCCGACCGCTACACGGCGCTGGGCTCGGTGCTGCGCCGGGCGCTGTACAACGGCCTGATCCCCACCCTGAATCAGATGGCCGCCGCCGGCATCATCACCCTGCCGGGGATCATGACCGGGCAGATTCTCGCCGGCATGGACCCGCTGGACGCCGCGCGCTACCAGATCCTGCTGATGTTCCTGCTGGTCGGCGCCGGCTTCGCCGCGGCCCTGGGCGCCGTGTACCTGTCGGCCTGGCGGCTCACCGACGAGCGCGACCGCCTGCGCCTGGACCGCCTGCGCGGCGAGGATTGAGCGGGTATGCTGGGGCTTTTCCATCCCGAGGGGAGAGCCCCATGAGCACTGCCAATTCCGCCCTGATCATCGGCGCCTCCCGCGGCCTCGGCCTGGGCCTGGTGAACCAGCTGCTGGCGCGCGGCTGGGATGTCACCGCCACCGTGCGCGACGCCGCCAACGCCGGCGTGCTGGACAGCCTGCCGGTGCGCGTCGAGTCCCTGGTGCTGGACGATGCGGCCTCCCAGGACCGCCTCGCCGAGGCCCTGGCCGGGCAGCGCTTCGACCTGGTCTACATCAACGCCGGCATCTACGGCCCGGCGCACCAGTCGGCGCTGGACGCCAGCCTGATGGAGGTCGGCGAGCTGTTCATGGTCAACGCCGTGGCCCCGCTGCGCCTGGCCGAGCGCCTGCTGCCGCTGCTGGAGCCGCAGCGCGGGGTGCTGGCCTTCATGACCTCGGAACTGGGCAGCGTGGCCGGCAACGAATCCGGCGGCATGGGCCTGTACCGGGCGAGCAAGGCGGCGCTGAACTCGCTGACCCGCAGCCTGGTCGCCGGGCTGGGCGAAACCGGTCTGACGGTGCTCAACCTGCACCCCGGCTGGGTGCGCACCGACATGGGCGGCGAGGCCGCGCCGCTGGACGTGGAAACCAGCGCCGCCGGGCTCGTCGACCAGGTCGAGGCCTACGCCGGGCGCGGCGGCCAGCACTACCTGGACTACCAGGGAACGACGATCGACTGGTGACGGATGCCGGCGGCGGCGTTACCATGCGCCGACGCCTGACCTGCGGGTCAAGGCGCACCTGGATCAGCAGACAGGGTGAACACTGAGCTGGCTTCCCGTACAACCGGGAGCCGGCTCGCCTCGGGCGGCGGCTCCGCAACCCGGAGGATTCACCCATGTCATCCCCCCGCCTGTGGCTGCGCAACCCCCTCGCCATCTTCACCGCCAACGGCCTCGACGCCCGTGGCGGCCTGGTCGTGCAGGACGGCCGCATCGTCGAGTTGCTCGCCGCCGGCCAGCAACCCTCGCAACCCTGCGAGCAGGTGTTCGACGCCAGCCAGCACGTGCTGCTGCCCGGCCTGATCAACACCCACCACCATTTCTACCAGACCCTCACCCGCGCCTGGGCGCCGGTGGTCAACCAGCCGCTGTTCCCCTGGCTGAAGACCCTCTACCCGGTGTGGGCGCGGCTGACCCCGGACCAGCTGGCGCTGGCCACCAAGGTGGCCCTGGCCGAGCTGCTGCTGTCCGGCTGCACTACCGCGGCGGACCACCACTACCTGTTCCCCGACGGCCTGGAGCAGGCCATCGACGTGCAGGCCGGGGTGGTCGCCGAACTGGGCATGCGCGCCATGCTCACCCGCGGTTCCATGAGCCTGGGCGAGGCCGATGGCGGTTTGCCGCCGCAGCAGACGGTGCAGCGCGCCGAAGACATCCTCGCCGACAGCGAACGGCTGATCCGCGACTACCACCAGCGCGGCGACGGCGCCCAGGTGCAGATCGCCCTGGCGCCCTGCTCGCCGTTCTCGGTGACCCCGGAAATCATGCGCGCCAGCGCCGAGCTGGCCGAGCACCACGACGTGCGCCTGCACACCCACCTGGCCGAGACCCTCGACGAGGAGGACTTCTGCCTGCAGCGCTTCGGCCAGCGTACCGTGGACTACCTGGACAGCGTCGGCTGGCTCGGCCCGCGCACCTGGCTGGCCCACGGCATCCACTTCAACGACGAGGAAATAAAGCGCCTGGGCGAAGCCGGCACCGGCATCTGCCACTGCCCCAGCTCGAACATGCGCCTGGCCTCGGGCATCTGCCCCACCGTGGCCCTGGAAGCCGCCGGCGCGCCGGTGGGCATCGGCGTGGATGGCTCGGCCTCCAACGATGCCTCGAACATGATCCTCGAAGCGCGCCAGGCCCTGTACATCCAGCGGCTGCGCTACGGTGCGGAAGAGATCACCCCGGAGCGGGCGCTGGGCTGGGCCACCAAGGGCTCGGCGAAGCTGCTGGGCCGCAGCGACATCGGCGAGCTGGCGCCGGGCAAGCAGGCGGACCTGGCGCTGTTCAAGCTGGATGAACTGCGCTTCTCCGGGAGCCATGATCCGCTGTCGGCGCTGCTGCTGTGTGGGGCGGACAGGGCGGACAGGGTGATGGTCGGGGGGAGTTGGCGGGTGGTGGATGGCAAGGTGGAGGGCCTGGACCTCAAGGGCCTGATCGCTGCGCACACCCAGGCAGCACGCAAACTGATCGGCTGACTGGCTTTTCGTAGGAGCGAGCTTGCTCGCGAACGAGGCCAACCGGGGGTGCGGTGCATGCCCTGAAGAGCCCCTCTCCCCAGCCCTCGGCTGCGCGCCCCGCCCTGAAGGGAGAGGGGGCTAGTCCGTGCCGAGAAGAGGAATGGTTTCAGCCGGAAACCTTCGGCGTTGCCGGCTAACTCCAGAACACCCTGCCCTGCCCAACGGCTCCTCTTCCTTGAGAGAGAGGGGGCCTGTCCGTGCCGAGAGGTGGCATGGTCTCAGCCTGAGACACTCGGCGTTGCCGGCTAACTCCTATACATCCGCGTCTGCCCAACGGTCCCCTCTCCCTTCAGGGAGAGGGTTAGGGAGAGGGCGCTCTCAAACCCGCGCACCAACCCACCCAGCAAGACACCAATCAAGCCTTCATCCACTCCACCAACCGCCCCAACATCCCATCACAAGCCGCCAACTGCTCCTCACTCACGAACTCATCCGGCTTATGCCCCTGATCCATGCTCCCCGGCCCGCACACCACCGTCGGAATGCCCGCCTGATCAAACAGCCCCCCCTCGGTGCCAAAAGCCACCGTGGAAAACTCATCCGACCCACTGAGCCGCGCCAACAACTGCGCCACCTCGCTCTGCGGATCGGTAGCCAGCGCCGGATACGCCGACAACTCGCTGAAGCGGATATCCGCCTCCGCCTTCACCGCGCGCATCTTCGGCAGCAGCTCGGTTTCGGCGTAGTCGCGCAGTTGCTCGGCGACCTGCTGCGGGTCGTCGCTGGGCAGGGCGCGGACCTCGAAGTCGAACTGGCATTCGGCCGGGACTATGTTCAGCGCGCGGCCGCCGCCGATCACCCCGGTCTGCACCGTGGAGTAGGGCGGGTCGAAGCGCGGGTCGTGGCGTTCCGGCGCGGCCAGGCGGCTGCCGATCTCGCCCAGGCGGTTGATCAGCTTCGCCGCGTATTCGATGGCGTTCACCCCCTGCGGGGCGTAGGCCGAGTGGCAGGCCGCGCCGTGCACCTGGCAGCGCATGGCCAGCTTGCCCTTGTGGCCGAGCACCGGCTTGAGCTCGGTGGGCTCGCCGATGATGCAGGCGATGGGCTTGTGCTCGCGGCGCGCAAGGTCCGCCAGCAGCGAGCGCACGCCCAGGCAGCCGACCTCCTCGTCGTAGGAGAAGGCCAGGTGCAGCGGCACGCGCAAAGGCTGGGCGAGGAAGGCCGGCACGGCGGCCAGCACGCAGGCGATGTAGCCCTTCATGTCGGCCGTGCCGCGGCCGTACAGGCGGCCGTCGTTCTCGGTCAGCTCGAAGGGCGGGACGCTCCAGTTCTGGCCGTCCACCGGCACCACGTCGGTATGCCCGGACAGGCATACGCCGCCGCGGTCGCGCGGGCCGAGGGTGGCGAACAGGTTGGCCTTGCCGCCGGCTTCGTCGAAGAACAGCTCGCTGTCCACGCCCAGGCCGGCCAGGTAGTCCTGGATGTACTTGATCAGCGCCAGGTTGGAATTGCGGCTGACGGTGTCGAAGGCGATCAGCCTGGCGAGGATGTCACGGCTGGAAAGCATGCAATGTCTCCGTAGGATGGGTTAGCCGCGAAGCGGCGTAACCCATCGATTGGCGTCGATGCGCTTACTCGTCGCCGGGCACGCCGTAGCTCGGCGCCTTGGTCGGGTCCAGCGCGCGGGTGATGTAGTCCTGCATCTGCGGCTTGTAGGCTACCCAGAGTTTTTCCAGCGCGTCGATGGGCGCTTCGTCGGCCCAGTCCACGCGCAGGTCGACCATCGGCCAGACCAGGTCGCCCACCACCTTCAGCGCCGCCGAATGCACCGGCCCGGCTTCGCCGCCGGCGGCCATGGCCGCCTGCATCGCCGCCAGCAGGCGTTCGGCCAGGCAGCCGTCGGCCGCCTCGAAGGCCTTGGTCATGGCTTCGATCACCGCGGTGGACGACAGCAGGTTGCCCGCCGCCACGCAGTTCTCGCCGGCCACCGCGTGGTTCACGCCCAGCGCTTCGCTGCCGGTGAACAGCGCCACCTGGCCGTGCTGGTCGATCACCGTCACCTGGCGGTACTCGCTGTAGCCGTTGCTCGACAATGCTTGGTCCAGCGCGGCGGCCGGCGCCAGGCCCGCTTCCAGGCGGTCGAGGATCTGCGGGCCCAGGGCCGGCAGGGTCACGTTCTGCGTGGCCACCGCGCCGACGCCGGCGCGCACCCAGGGGCAGCGCGCGCCGACGGCGATGCTCGACGAGCTGATGGCGATGCCCAACTGGCCGGTTTCGGCGCAACGGCCGACGATGGAGAAGGTCATGGGCCGCTCCTTATTGTTCCCAGTCGTCCGGAATCACCGCGATCACGTCGATCTCCATCAGCCACTGCGGCTGGCCCAGGGCCGAGACCACCAGGCCGGTGGAGATCGGGAACACGCCCTTGAGCCACTTGCCGACCACCTGGTAGACCGGCTCGCGGTAGCGCGGATCGATGATGTAGGTGGTGGTCTTGACGATGTGCGACAGGTCGCTGCCGGCTTCTTCCAGCAGCTGCTTGAGGTTCTTCATCGCCTGCTCGGCCTGGGCCGCCGGGTCGCCCAGGCCCACCAGGTTGCCGGCGAAATCGGTGCCGACCTGGCCGCGCACGTATACGGTGTTGCCGGCGCGCACGGCCTGGCAGAGGTCGTTGTCCAGGGACTGGTTCGGGTAGGTGTCCTTGGTGTTGAACATGCGGATGCGAGTGTGGGTAGGCATCACTTACTCCCAGGAAGCGGCTTTTTTGGCTTGCGATTCGGCGGAGGCCTCGCGCTGCGAGGCGTCCTGGTATTCGACGTATTTGCGTTGCGTGGCGATGTGCCCGGCGATGTGCTTGGCGTCGTGCCACACGCCCCAGATGAACGACGAGCCCCGGCGCGACAGCCACGGCAGGCCGACGAAGTACACGCCCGGCTCGCGGGACACGCCGCGCTGGTGCTTGGGCTTGCCCTTGTCGTCGAAGGCGTCCACCTGCAGCCAGTCGAAGTCCACGGCGTAGCCGGTGGCCCAGATGATCGAGGTGATGCCGGCGGCGGCCAGGTCCAGTTCCAGGATCGGGTTGCGGATGCACTCGGCGTCCGGGTAGACGCGGCGCGCTTCCGGCTCTTCCGGCAGGTCCAGGCCGTTGCGTTCGATGTAGGCGTCGGCGGCGTCCAGCAGGTCGAGGTAGTTCTGGTCGCCGGCCTGCAGGTTCTTCACCAGGTCTTCCTGGAAGCTCACCTTGCCGTCGGCAAAAGCCTTGGTCAGGCCGACCAGGGTGATGCCCTCGTTGGCCAGGCGGCGGAAGTCGATGGTCTCGCCGCCACGGGCGCCGCTCACGGCGATGGTCACGTGCTCGCGGCCGGGCTGCACTTCCTCGGCGTCCCACAGGCCGAGCACGCCCAGCCACCAGACGAAGTCGCGGTTGCGGTAGGAGCGCGGCGGGCGGTCATGGGCGCCCACCGAGAGGAACACCCGCTTGCCGGCGCGGTTCAGCTCGTCGGCGATCTGCACGCCGGAGGAGCCGGCGCCCACCACCAGCACGGCGCCTTCGGGCAGCTGCTGCGGGTTGTAGTACTGGGCCGAGTGGATCTGCTGGATGCGCTCGTCCTTCGGCGCGATGGCCGGGATCACCGGGCGCTGGAACGGGCCGGTGGCGGAAACGATGCGCAGCGCCTGCAGGGTGCCTTCGGAGGTTTCCACGGTGAAGCCGGGGCGGCCTTCGTTGCGGGTCACCTTCTTCACTTCCACGCCGGTGCGGATGGGCGCGTTGAACTGCTTGGCGTAGGCGACGAAGTAGTCCGCTACCTGCTCCTTGTGCGGGAACTCGTCGGGGCCGACGGGGAATTCCATGTTCGGGAAGCGGTCGTGCCAGGCTGGGCCGTTGGCCACCAGCGAATCCCAGCGGCCGGTGCGCCAGGCTTCGGCGATGCGGCTCTTCTCCAGTACGATGTGCGGCACGCCCTGGGCGGTCAGGTGCTCGCTCATGGCCACGCCGGCCTGCCCGGCGCCCACCACGAGGGTATCGGTTTCAATGCCATCGAGCGATTTGCCGGCGGGCTTGCCGAAGGCGGTCTGGTTCGGATCGGCCATGGGGTGACTCCTCGGACTCTGATCGTTGTTGTTCTGCGGTCGCGACTGTCCACCGCGCGTTGGCCGCATTCTGTTCAGACCCGGGCATTAGCGAAATTATGATTTTTGTAGTCGCAGGCTAGGGAAAAGCTGTGGGCCCGCGAGCCACGGGCCGCGCGGGGCGGCGGGGAGGGGGTATAGGTTTTTGCTTGGCAGGGGCGACAAATTCGATTCGTGCGCATTGGGGGGCAGTCGTAGGATGGGTTGAGCGAAGCGATACCCATCACCGTGGCCGCATGGGTTTCGCAGGCTCAACCCATCCTACGCAGAGCGCCTCGGCGCAGCCGGCAAGGGCTTTGAATCAACGGCTCTCCGCCACCGCCTCCAGAAACCGCTCCAGCACCAGGTTCGGTCGCCGTCCCTTGCGCGTCACCACCGTCAGCGGGATGTCGTAGTGGAAGCGCTCCGGGCGCAGCGCGCGCATGCGGCCCTGGGCCACCCAGTCGGCGGCGTAGTGGTCGGGCAGGTAGCCGATGTAGCTGCCGGTGAGGATCAGGAAGGCCATGCCCTCGCGGTCCGAGGCGTTGGCGCTGGCGTTCAGCTCCTGGTGGCGCTCCTGGGCCTCGGCGGGGATGCGGTAGCTGGGCGCCACCGCATCGCAGGCGTGGATTTCCGCCACCGTGATGCCGGCGTCCTCGCGCTCGAACAGAGGGTGCTCGCGGCTGCAGAACAGCAGCGACCGTTCGTCGTACAGCGGCGAATACTCCAGCCCCGACAGCGGGCTGATGAGCGGCACCACGCCGATGTGCAGGCGGCCGTCGAGCACGCCCAGCTCGATCTCGTTGGGCGTGGTCATGCCGATGTTGATGCGCACCCCCGGGCCGCTGGCCTTGAGCGCGCGCAGGGCGTGAGTGATGCGCATCTGCGGCAGGGTCACCAGGTTGTTGATGATGCCGATGTTCAACTCGCCGCGCAGGTGCTGGTGCAGCTCGTTGACCTCGGCGCGGAAGCCCTCCAGCGCCGCCAGCAGCGACTGGGTGGCGCGGTATACCTCGCGGCCCTCGTCGGTCAGCGCGAAGCCGGCGCGGCCGCGCTGGCACAGGCGCATGCCCAGGCGCTTCTCCAGATCGCCCATGTGCAGGCTGATGGCCGAGCGGCTGATGCCCAGGGTGCTTTCCGCGGCGGAAAAGCTGCCGCACTCGACTATGGTCTTGAAGATGCGCAGCAGGCGTATTTCGAAATCGCTGACCTGGCCCAGGGACGGGCTGCGGGTTTTCGCCATTTTTGTTTTACCGAATCGAAACTGAACGTGAGAAGAATAGGCTTTAACTCACGTTAAGTCAGGCCCAATCTTGAGCCATCGCAGCAGGCGTGACGCGGCCTGCGCGCCCAACAAGACAGTCGTCGAGGACGAGTTCCATGAACCAGCAAGTGAACGTAGCGCCGTCGGCCGCCGCCGACCTGAACCTGAAGGCTCACTGGATGCCCTTCAGCGCCAACCGCAACTTCCACAAGGACCCGCGTATCATCGTGGCCGCCGAGGGCAGTTGGCTGGTGGACGACAAGGGCCGGCGCATCTACGACAGCCTGTCCGGCCTGTGGACCTGCGGCGCCGGTCACTCGCGCAAGGAAATCGCCGACGCGGTGGCCAAGCAGATCGGCACCCTCGACTACTCCCCGGGCTTCCAGTACGGCCACCCGCTGTCCTTCCAGCTGGCCGAGAAGATCGCCCAGATGACCCCCGGCACCCTCGACCACGTGTTCTTCACCGGCTCCGGTTCCGAGTGCGCCGACACCGCGATCAAGATGGCCCGCGCCTACTGGCGCATCAAGGGCCAGGCGCAGAAGACCAAGCTGATCGGCCGCGCCCGTGGCTACCACGGCGTGAACGTCGCCGGCACCTCCCTGGGCGGCATCGGCGGCAACCGCAAGATGTTCGGCCCGCTGATGGATGTCGACCACCTGCCGCACACCCTGCAGCCGGGCATGGCCTTCACCAGGGGCGCGGCCGAGACCGGCGGCGTCGAGCTGGCCAACGAACTGCTGAAGCTGATCGAACTGCACGACGCCTCCAACATCGCCGCGGTGATCGTCGAGCCGATGTCCGGCTCCGCCGGCGTGATCGTGCCGCCGAAGGGCTACCTGCAGCGCCTGCGGGAAATCTGCGACGCCAACAACATCCTGCTGATCTTCGACGAAGTCATCACCGCCTTCGGCCGCATGGGCAAGGCCACCGGCGCCGAATACTTCGGCGTGACCCCGGACATCATGAACGTCGCCAAGCAGGTCACCAACGGCGCCGTGCCCATGGGCGCGGTGATCGCCAGCAGCGAAATCTACGACACCTTCATGAACCAGAACCTGCCGGAATACGCGGTGGAGTTCGGCCACGGCTACACCTACTCGGCGCACCCGGTCGCCTGCGCCGCCGGCATCGCCGCGCTGGACCTGCTGCAGAAGGAAAACCTGATCCAGCAGTCCGCCGAGCTGGCGCCGCACTTCGAGAAGGCCCTGCACGGCCTCAAGGGCACGAAGAACGTCATCGACATCCGCAACTGCGGCCTGGCCGGCGCCATCCAGATCGCCGCCCGCGACGGCGACGCCATCGTGCGCCCGTTCGAAGCCAGCATGAAGCTGTGGAAGGAAGGCTTCTACGTGCGCTTCGGCGGCGACACCCTGCAGTTCGGGCCGACCTTCAACGCCAAGCCCGAAGACCTCGACCGCCTGTTCGACGCGGTCGGCGAAGCCCTCAACGGGGTGGCGTAAGTGAGCGAGCGTCCCAAGGCCGTGCCGACGGTGCAGATCGACAACGACAAGGTCCTGGTCACCGAGTGGCGCTTCGCCCCGGGAGCGGAGACCGGCTGGCACCGCCACGGCATGGAGTACGTGGTAGTCCCGGTGACCGGCGGCGAACTGCTGCTGGAAACTCCCGAAGGCGAGCGGCGCGCGCCGCTGGTCCTGGGCCAGAGCTACACCCGCCAGATCGGCACCGAGCACAACGTGATCAACCCGTGCGACCACGAAGTGGCCTTCATCGAGATCGAGCTCAAGCAACACTGAGCCCGCGGGCCCGCGCGTAGGCATGCCGGTTCGGCCGGGCTTACCCTGGCCGTCCCGGCGAGCCTCGCGGCCCACCCGACACACCGAACAATCCCCTCTCCCTTCAGGGAGAGGGTTAGGGAGAGGGGCTCTTACGCTCCTCCTCCAAACCCCACTCAGCGAGAAGAGACAAGACGATGACCATCATCAAGCACCTGATCGGCGGCGAGCTGATCGCCGACACCGGCCGCACCGCCGACGTCTTCAACCCGTCCACAGGCACCGCCGTGCGCAAGGTCCCGCTGGCCGACCGCGAAACCATGCAGCAGGCCATCGACGCCGCCAAGGCCGCCTTCCCGGCCTGGCGCAACACTCCGCCGGCCAAGCGCGCCCAGGTGCTGTTCCGCTTCAAGCAACTGCTGGAAGCCAACGAAGAGCGCATCGTCAAACTGATCAGCGAAGAACACGGCAAGACCGTCGAAGACGCCGCCGGTGAACTCAAGCGCGGCATCGAGAACGTCGAATACGCCACCGCCGCCCCGGAAATCCTCAAGGGCGAGTACAGCCGCAACGTCGGCCCGAACATCGACGCCTGGAGCGACTTCCAGCCCATCGGCGTGGTCGCCGGCATCACCCCGTTCAATTTCCCGGCCATGGTCCCGCTGTGGATGTACCCGCTGGCCATCGCCTGCGGCAACACCTTCATCCTCAAGCCGTCCGAGCGCGACCCCAGTTCCACCCTGCTGATCGCCGAACTGTTCCACGAAGCCGGCCTGCCCAAAGGCGTGCTGAACGTGGTGCACGGCGACAAGGGCGCGGTGGACGCGCTGATCGAGGCCCCGGAAGTGAAGGCCCTGAGCTTCGTCGGCTCGACCCCGATCGCCGAGTACATCTACAGCGAAGGCACCAAGCGCGGCAAACGCGTGCAGGCCCTGGGCGGCGCCAAGAACCACGCCGTGCTGATGCCCGACGCCGACCTGGACAACGCCGTCAGCGCGCTGATGGGCGCCGCCTACGGCTCCTGCGGCGAGCGCTGCATGGCCATCTCGGTAGCCGTGTGCGTGGGCGACCAGATCGCCGACGCCCTGGTGCAGAAGCTGGTTCCGCAGATCAAAGGCCTGAAGATCGGCGCCGGCACCTCCTGCGGCCTGGACATGGGCCCGCTGGTCACCGGCGCTGCCCGCGACAAGGTCACCGGCTACATCGACACCGGCGTGGCCCAGGGCGCCGAACTGGTAGTGGACGGCCGCGGCTACAAGGTCGCCGGCCACGAGAACGGCTTCTTCCTCGGCGGCACCCTGTTCGACCGCGTGACCCCGGAAATGACCATCTACAAGGAAGAAATCTTCGGCCCGGTCCTGTGCATCGTCCGCGTGAACAGCCTGGAAGAAGCCATGCAGCTGATCAACGACCACGAATACGGCAACGGCACCTGCATCTTCACCCGCGACGGCGAAGCCGCCCGCCTGTTCTGCGACGAGATCGAAGTGGGCATGGTCGGCGTCAACGTCCCGCTGCCGGTCCCGGTGGCCTACCACAGCTTCGGCGGCTGGAAGCGCTCCCTGTTCGGCGACCTCCACGCCTACGGCCCGGACGGCGTGCGCTTCTACACCAAGCGCAAGGCCATCACCCAGCGCTGGCCGCAGCGCAAGAGCCACGAGGCGGCGCAGTTCGCTTTCCCCAGCAATAGCTGAGGTGGCATGAGGTAAGGGAAAGGCCGGTCGATTGACCGGCCTTTTTCGTTTGTGGGGCGTGATGGGTATCGCTTCGCTCAACCCATCCTACGGGGCCTCAGGGATCGGTGTTCGTAGGATGGCGTTGAGCGAAGCGATACCCATCATTTCCCTCACTCCCCGGCCCGCTCGACCTCCCCATTACCTCCCGCCCAATCCACCGGCAACACCCCATCGCGCACATAGCGATGAAACGACGACCACGGCCAATCGACCGCCCGCTGCACGTGCCCGTGCTTGCACGGATTGAAATGGATGTAATCGACGTGCCGCGAAAAGTCCTGCTCATCGCGGATGCGGTGCTCCCAGTAGCGGCGCTGCCAGATGCCGCGCTCGCCTTTGCTGGCGCGGCTTGGCGAGCGCGCTTCGCCGCGTGGCAGGGCCCTGGAAAAGTGCGCCTTCATGAGCCGCCAGCACAGGGCATAGTCGTTGTCGCCCTCGGGCAGGGTGCAAAGGGCATGCAGATGGTCGGGGAGGATGACGATGGCGTCGATTGCCCAGGGATGCCGTTCGGCGACGTAGCGGAAGGCCTCGCGAAGCGGGCCGATGTGCTCGACCAGCAGGCGGGATCGGCGGTCGTGCAGTGCCAGGGTGAAGAACCAGGTAGCGCCTGGGGTTCGGTCACGGCGGTAGGTAGTCATGGCGCGTCCTTGGCCTTGGGGTGATGGGTATCGCTTCGCTCAACGCCATCCTACGGGTCCGTGCCAGGCGTTGATGCCGGAGCGTGCAGATACCCCCGTAGGATGGGTGGAGCGCAGCGATACCCATCAATCGGCGAGCAGCCGCGGCATCTCCTCGAAGGGCACCCAGAGCGCGCCCTGCCACTCCAGCAACATCACCCGCCGCGCCTGCCAGCTCATCATCACCCGTCTTGGCGCCTGGCCATCCGGCACGGACTGGTCGCGCAGGCTGGGGATGACTTCGCGCGTCAGCCAGGTATCCAGGTGCTGGCTTTCCGGGCTGCCGAAGCGCACCAGGGCCTTGTAGAGCGCAGCCTCGTTGAGGACGTCGATGGCTTCTTCGCTGCCGCTTTCGTAGTGCAGGTGGATGCGCCGGGTTTCGTGGGGCAGGACGCGGTATTGGAAGGTGTGGGGACGGCGGATGCCCAGGAGGCGGGCGAGGTCGTAGGAGGCGAACCAGGGCTGGTTGTCGATCATGACCGCGCGCAGGGGGCGACCGTGGCGGATGAAGAAGGTGGGGGTGTATGCGTCGTGCATTGCTAGCTCCTGTTATCCATCAAGAGAGCTGCCACCCCACGTCGCCAAGCGTAGGGCGGCAGACCACGCGGGGTTGGCGAACCGGCTAACAGGACCCGGCAGACCCGAAGGTCTCCCCGCGCGATCTGCCATCGAGCATTGCAGAGAATCTGCGAGCTTGTGAGCGCTGCAAGAGCACTCCCTTTGACATTACGCGCCTGCTAGTGATTGGGTCGCCAAACCCAAGTCACGGACTGGCCGTGACCGGTGCAGGATAGGGAGCGGCCCTTGGCCGGGATACGGCGATATTTCCGATGTGCGTGTAGGAGTAAGCTTGCTCGCGAATGAGGGCCCCGGTGACAGGGGGCGTTCGTTCGCTTATTGCCCGGGTTGTGCCCTGATTTCTGCGGAGATGGCCAAAAGATCTCGACGAGGAATCACATAGGTACGAGCCAGCATGTCGCCAAGACGCTGACAGCGTGCGGAATAGACGAAGATTACTGTGGCGACCAGGGGGCCGAGTAGGAAAGGGTTGGTTTCCAGTAATCGACAGAAATTACGCACCAGGCTTTGAATGAGTGTTGGTGGCTCGCCGTTCGGGCCTATGACAACAAGTCGGAACAACCACTTTCCTGGCGTGCGTCCCTTCAACAGCCATTCCGTCAGGGGAAAGTAAAGCAGCATCCAGGCCACACTCAGCGTGAAGGGCCGCTTCAGTATATCGATGCAGGCCATGCCGCCGGCGATTGCCAGGATGTCGAACGTATAGGCCAGGCCTCGGAGGGCGAGCAGCTTGTTTCTTGAGACTTGGCGATCCAAAAACAATATCTCCGCAAATAAATATTGAGGGTGTGCAGCAGATTCAGAGGTATGTCGAGTGCTGCACCGTTGGGAAAGTAAGCGAAAGGCCTTCCTCTGGTTTGTCAGTCTGCACGGTGTCTTCCGTTGCGCAATGTACTGCAGTTGAGGGCTTTGGTTGGAAGGTCTCTTCCATCCCATGCATGGGCTTAGTGGAACTCAGTGCCGATCAGCATCAATGCCTTGGCGCTAGTATATCGGGGCTTCTTTCCCTCTCCACGGCCTTCTAGGGGGCCGTTCGGAGTCGCTTGGAGCGCTCGTAGCCATGGCAGGCACATGGCATATAGGACGCATTTAGAGTGAACTCCTACTGAGGCGTCGGAATGGCCCGGTAGTCTCTCCCTATTCAGTTATGAAAATCCTCATGGGCTTGAGGATTAACGAATATCTACTTAGTCCAACCCATGAATCCTCAAGAACGTGAGGATTTCCCAATGAACGTCAAGATCGACTCTCCCGCCGCCCTTGGCCTGCTGGTGCGCGCCAGCCGAAAGGCCATGAACCTGCGCCAGGATGATGCCGCCGGTAGCATCGGCGTGAGCGAGAACTTCCTCGGCAAGGTCGAGCGCGGTTCGGCGTGCGTGCAGTGGGGCAAGCTGTTCCAGGTGCTGCAGGAGTTGGGATTGGAGCTGTCCGTTGAGGTGCCGGAGCACTATGCGGAGCCCACGCGACACCATCTGCAGCAGCTTGTTCACAAGGCTGATGGTGTGGGCTGAGGACTGGTTCGCGAGCAAGCTCGCTCCTACAGAGCGAAAAGCAGCGGGGCTCAGCGGAACTCGGTGCCGATCAGCATCAGGATGCCTTCGCGGAAGCGCAGCACGCGGGTGGCGCCGTTTTGTGGGGGATAGGTCCAGACTTCGATGGTGGCGCCGCCGGGGATGAATTTGCCGTCCGGGCCGCGGCGGGGTGGGGCCGGCGGGAAGACTTCGCGTTTTGCCGGCGCGCCGCACTTTTCCAGCACCGCGTCCATCTTGTCGCCTTCGTTGATCAGTTGCGTGCCGCAGCGCAGCGTCGAGGCCTGGGCGCTGGCGCACAGGGCCAGGCCGAGCAGCAGGGCGGCGAAGAGGCTGCGGGGTAGGGCGGTCATGGTTTTCCTCCTCGATGACCGCCCTAGCATACCGGCTCGCTCCGGCCCGGGCCTTTGACGCGGCTCACTTGCGCACGTTGCGCGCGTACAGGTCCTTGCCGCCGCTGTTGCTGCCGCCGCGGGCCTGGAGTTCGAAGCGCTTGGGGTGGCCCTTGATCAGGTCGCTGAGTTTCTTGAAGCCGTACAGCCGCGGGTCGAAGGCGGGGCGCAGTTTGCTGATGTTCTGGCCGAGGGCGCCTAGCTGCACCCAGTCTTCCTCGTCGTCGGCGATGTCGTCGAGCACCTTGGCGATGAAGTCCAGCGGCACGCGCTGGGGCTTGGGCTTGGCGGCGGGGGCCTTGGGTTCCTGGGGCTGGCCGGTTTCGGTAGGTTCGGCCGGGGTCACCGGGTCGGCGCGGAGGATTTCGGTGTAGATGAACTTGTCGCAGGCGCGCACGAAGGGGTCGGGCGTCTTGCTCTCGCCGAAGCCGTAGACCATCAGGCCTTCCTCGCGCAGGCGGGCGGCCAGGCGGGTGAAGTCGCTGTCGCTGGAGACCAGGCAGAAGCCGTCGAAGCGGCGGGTGTAGAGCAGGTCCATGGCGTCGATGATCAGCGCGCTGTCGGTGGCGTTCTTGCCCTTGGTGTAGGCGAACTGCTGGATCGGCTGGATGGAGTGGTCGAGCAGCACCTGCTTCCACTTGCCCAGTTGCGGCTGCGTCCAGTCGCCATAGATGCGCTTGACGCTGGCCACGCCGTACTTGGCGATTTCCTCGAACAGGCCTTCGACGATGGCGGCGGGGGCGTTGTCGGCGTCGATCAGCACGGCCAGGTGCGTCTGCTGGCGGTTGGGGGTGGTCTTGATTGCCATGGGGGCTCCGATCTGGAAATTTGCATCGACCTTAGACCGGCAGCGCTCCGGGCACCAGCCCTAGCCGTTGAGACGGCGGCTGTCGAAGGCGTCGCGGGCCTCGTAGGCGCTGTAGGTGGCCTGGGCGGCGAGCAGGCCGGCGAGGCCGAAAGCGTGGGTCAGGCCGAAGCGGGCGAAGCCGGGCGGCACCGCCCTGGCGCCGCTGATGGCGTCGGCGAGCACTTCGCCGGCCACGGTGGTCGGCGCCATGCCGTGGCCGCCGAAGCCGATGGCGTGCCAGATGCCGGCTTCGTCCTGGCCGATCTGCGCCATCTGGTGGCGGCCGTAGCTCATCAGGCCGCCCCAGGCGTAGTCCACCTTCACCTCGGCCAGCTGTGGATAAACCAGCGTCAGGTCGCGTTTGAGCAGGGCGGCGATGGCTTCCGGGCCGCGGTCGAGGATGGAGATGCGCCCGCCCCAGAGGATGCGGCTGTCGGCCAGCGGGCGGTAGTAGTCGAAGGCGAAGCGGGTGTCGTAGACCGCGGCCTGGCAGGCGATGACGTCCCGCAGGCGCTCGCCCAGGGGCTCGGTGGCGATGACGTAGGTGGCGATGGGCAGCACGGCGCGTTCGATGGGCCGGTACAGGCCGCGGGCGTAGCCGCCGCCGCAGAACACCACCTGTTCGGCGTGCACTTCGCCGCCGGCGGTGCGCACGACGAAGCGGCCGTCGCGTTTTTCGATGCCCAGGGCTGGCGAGCCTTCGTGGATGCGCACGCCCAGGCCGGCGGCGGCGCGGGCCACGCCGCGCACGTATTTCAGCGGGTGGAAGTGGAAGGCGTTGCGTTCCAGCAGGCCGCCGAAGTAGCGGTCGGTCTTGAGCTGTTCGCGGAGCGCGCCGGGGGCGATGGGTTCCCAGTCCACGCCGTAGGCTTCCTTCATCAGGTGCCGGGGCTTTTCCAGGCGTGAGGGGTCGTTGAACCAGTTGGCGAGGATCACGCCCTGGTCCACCAGGTCGCAGTCGATGGCGTACTGGCGCGCGCGTTGGCGGATCAGGTCCACCGCTTCGAGGGTCAGGTGGTAGAGCCGCCGCGCCTGCTCGGCGCCGAGAGTGGCGAGCAGGTCGGCGTTGCCCAGGCTGTAGCCGCCGAAGACGAAGCCGCCGTTGCGGCCCGAGGCGCCGTGGCCCACGTAGTGCGATTCCAGCAGCGCCACGTCGGTGATGCCGCGCTCGGCCAGGCCCAGGGCGGTGTTGAGGCCGGCCAGGCCGCCGCCGAGGATGCACACGCGGGTGTCGAGGCGGCCGGTCTGGGTGGGGTAGGTCGGCTTTGCGGAGGTGGCTTCGTAGTAGGTTTGGGTGAAGGTGGGCATGGCGGACTCGTCCCTTGAGCTGTTGAACGAGTGTTTAGCCTTGGGGCGGGGAGGGCAATTGAAAAATCTTCGGGTTGGGATTCCTTGGGGGACTGGAGTGCAAGGGGTTTAGAGCGCCCTCTCCCCAACCCTCTCCCTGAAGGGAGAGGGGGCTTGTCCGTGCCGGCTGAAAGCAAGGTTTTATCCGGGTGCCATGGCGTCCGGCTGACTCATAAATATCCAAGCACTCCGAACGGTCCCCTCTCCCTTCAGGGCGGGGCGCGCAGCCGAGGGTTAGGGAGAGGGAGCGGGCTCGAACCCTCGCTCCGCGGCCTACCCGAGCGCACTCAATACTCGATCACCACATCCCCCTTCGGCACGCTGCAGCACGACAGGATGTAGCCCTCGGCCACATCCTCGTCGGTAATACCGCCGTTGTGTTCCATCTCCACTTCGCCGGAGCGCTTCATCACCTTGCAGGTGCCGCAGATGCCCATGCCGCAGGCTTTCGGGATATGCAGGCCGAGCTTGGCGGCGGCGGCATGGACGGTTTCGCCGGGGCCCACGCGGATGCTCTTGCCGGTTTCGCAGAATTCCACGTTGTTCAGGTCGGCGGCTGGGATTTCCGGGGCTTCGGCGGCTTCGGCGGCCAGTTCCTTCACTTCCTCGCGGACTTCCGGCGGCGTCGGGCCGAAGGCTTCCTCGTGGTAGCGCGACATGTCGTAGCCTTCGGCTTCGAGCAGGCGCTTGATCGCGTGCATGTAGGGCGTGGGGCCGCAGCAGAATACTTCGCGTTCGAGGAAGTCCGGGGCTATCAGCTGCAGCATGGCCTTGTTCAGGAAGCCGCGGTAGCCGGCCCAGGCCTCGCCCATCTCGTACTTCTCGCAGATCAGGTGGACCTTGAAGTTGGCGATGCGCGAGGCCATGTGGTCCAGCTCGCGGTGGTAGATGATGTCTTTCGGCGTGCGCGCGCTGTGCACGAAGACCATGTCCACCGAGCCGTTGGTGTCGAAGAACCAGCGCGCCATGGACATCACCGGGGTGATGCCGACGCCGCCGGAGAGGAACAGCGCCTTGTCGGTGGGGAAGTCGATGGCGTTGAAGTTGCCCACCGGGCCGTGCACCGGGACGACGTCGCCTTCCTTGAGGTTGTCGTGCAGCCAGTTGGAAACCTTGCCGCCGGGCACCCGCTTGATGGTGATGGAGAAGCTGTAGGGCACCGAGGGCGAGCTGGAGATGGTGTAGGAACGCATGATCGGCTGACCGTCGATCTCCAGCTCCAGGGTGACGAACTGCCCGGGCTTGAAGAAGAACAGGATCGGCTGGTCGGCCATGAAGCAGAAGGTGCGTACGTCCCAGGTCTCCTGGATGGCCTTGACGCAGCGCACCAGGTGGCGGCCGTTGGTCCAGGTCTGGGTGTTCACCGGGTTGAGGAAGTTGCTCGTCGACATGGTGTCTCTCCGCGCACGCAGGCCGTTTCCCGGCCGAATGGGGCAGCGCCGGGCGGGGACGCTCGCCCCGGCCTTTTCGGCATGCCTGATGGGGCCGATTGTGCGCACGCCCCGTTCCCCCCACTTACCTGCCAGCGACATTTGCATGCTTATCGCGACCTGCCGCCTGGGGCGGGGGCTGCCAGGTCGGAAACGGATGTGGTCGTGTCGCCCATGGATAAGGCACCGCAAAGGCCCGGACGCACACTGCCTCCAGCCGAAACGAAGGTAATCCACCAGAGCGCCTGACCTTCACGCCCGCCGCCGCGGGCCCCGCCCATCGGCAGGGCGGGATTCCGGAGCCACCGGAGTGCCGAAGGCCGTGAACGCCACCTTGCGTAGCGTCGAACCGTATCAGCCACCCAATTTCGCCGCCGCCGATCCCCGGCGCGGCATGAGGACCAACCGATGGACGTCACTACCACCCTGAGTCTGGGCGATCCGCTGGAACCGGCCCGCAAGGCCACCGCCGAGATGCTGCGCACCCGCGACCATTCCTTCTCGCTGCCGCAGCCGTTCTACAACGACGAGCGCCTGTTCAAGCTCGACATGCAGGAGATCTTCCAGAAGGAATGGCTGATCGCCGGCATGACCTGCGAAATCCCCGCCAAGGGCAACTTCCTCACCCTGCAGATCGGCGACAACCCGGTCATCGTGCTGCGCGGCGCCGAGGGCAAGATCCACGCCTTCCACAACGTCTGCCGCCACCGCGGCTCGCGCCTGTGCGTGAGCGACAAGGGCAAGGTGGCCAAGCTGGTGTGCCCCTACCACCAGTGGACCTACGAGCTGGACGGCCGCCTGCTGTTCGCCGGCACCGAGATGGGCGCCGACTTCGACATGAAGGACTACAGCCTCAAGCCTGTGAACGTGAAGACCGCTGGCGGCTACATCTTCATCTCCCTGGCCGAGAACCCGCCGGCCATCGACGACTTCCTGCGTACGCTCGAGCACTACATGGAGCCGTACGACATGGAGAACACCAAGGTCGCCGTGCAGACCACCATCCGCGAAGCGGCCAACTGGAAGCTGGTGCTCGAGAACAACCGCGAGTGCTACCACTGCAACGGCTCGCACCCGGAGCTGCTGAAGACCCTGCTGGAGTGGGACGACGTCACCGACCCGCGCGCGAGCCAGGCGTTCAAGGACCAGGTGGCCGCCTGCACCAAGGCCTGGGACGAGGAGAAGATCCCCTACGCCCATGCCAGCTTCGGCCTGCGCAACCGCATCGTGCGCATGCCGCTGCTCGACGGCACCGTGTCCATGACCATGGACGGCAAGCAGGGCAGCAAGAAGCTGATGGGCCGCATCAAGAACCCGGACCTGGGCTCGATGCGCATCCTCCACCTGCCGCACTCCTGGAACCACTGCATGGGCGACCACCTGATCGTCTTCACCGTGTGGCCGATCAGCGCGCAGGAAACCGTCGTCACCACCAAGTGGCTGGTGCACAAGGACGCGGTGGAAGGCGTGGACTACGACGTGCAGCGCCTGCGCGAAGTGTGGGACGCCACCAACGACCAGGACCGCCGCCTGGCCGAGGAAAACCAGCGCGGCATCAACTCCACCGCCTACCAGCCGGGCCCGTACTCCAAGACCTACGAGTTCGGCGTGATCAACTTCCTCGACTGGTACAGCGAGCGCATGCTCAACAACCTCGGCGAAGAGTCCGCCCACGCGCGGCTGGTCGCCCACGAGTAAACCCAGGTCCACCCGGCGCCCCCTTCACTGGGGGCGCCTGCATTTCGGAGGGGAGAACGTGGATAGTCTGCTGTTCTATGGCAGTTCGGTGGTGGTCGGCGGGTTGATGGTGTGGAACCTGGTGGCTTGCTGGCGCAATCGTTGAGGGCTCGGCGCTTTTCGTAGGAGCGAGCTTGCTCGCGAACGGGGTTTGCCGGGAGCTGCAGGTGCAGGGTTTGAGAGCACCCTCTCCCTGAAGGGAGAGGGGACCGTTCGGAGTGCTCGGATATTTCAGAGTCAGCCGGCAGCTCTGCAGTTTCCGGCTAAAGCCATGCTCATCTCGGCACGGACAAGCCCCCTCTCCCTTCAGGGCGGGGCGCGCAGCCGAGGGCTGGGGAGAGGGAGCGGAGTCAACCCAACACACCTGAGCCGCCGGGGAGCACTGTTCGCGAGCAAGCTCGCTCCCACGAAAAGCCTTCCCCCCTCATTCCCCCAAGCTCTCTAAACCGCCCCCTTCATACCCATATGCCCGCCCGCGACGCCTTCGGTGTCGCGCATGTCGCCGGCTTGACGCTTTCGGTACGACCCTGGTCGTTTTCGAGCCGGGCCGCCCCGCCACCCGGGGATATGCTGCCCCCAAAGCGCCGGCACAAGCCCCGGCGCGCCAAGCCTGACAAGCCTTGCCTGATATAGAGAGACGCCAGATGAGCCCAGCCGAACTTCACGCCGACAGCATCGTCATCGATGGCCTGATCATCGCCAAGTGGAACCGCGAACTCTTCGAGGACATGCGCAAGGGCGGCCTGACCGCCGCGAACTGCACCGTGTCCGTGTGGGAGGGCTTCCAGGCCACGGTGAACAACATCGTCGCCAGCAACAAGCTGATCCGCGAGAACAGCGACCTGGTCATCCCGGTGCGCAGCACCGCCGACATCCGCCGCGCCAAGGAGCTGGGCAAGACCGGCATCCTCTACGGCTTCCAGAACGCCCACGCGTTCGAGGACCAGATCGGCTACGTCGAGGTGTTCAAGCAGCTGGGCGTGGGCATCGTGCAGATGTGCTACAACACCCAGAACCTGGTCGGCACCGGCTGCTACGAGCGCGACGGCGGGCTCTCCGGCTTCGGCCGCGAGATCGTCGCCGAGATGAACCGCGTCGGCGTGATGTGCGACCTGTCCCACGTCGGCAGCAAGACCAGCGAGGAAGTCATCCTCGAATCGAAAAAGCCGGTCTGCTACTCCCACTGCCTGCCCTCGGGCCTGAAAGAGCACCCGCGCAACAAGTCCGACGAGGAACTGAAGTTCATCGCCGACCACGGCGGCTTCGTCGGCGTGACCATGTTCACGCCGTTCCTGGCCAAGGGCGTGGATGCCACCATCGACGACTACGCCGAGGCCATCGAGTACGTGATGAACATCGTCGGCGAGGACGCCATCGGCATCGGCACCGACTTCACCCAGGGCCATGGCCAGGACTTCTTCGAGTACCTGACCCACGACAAGGGCTACGCCCGCCGCCTGACGCGCTTCGGCACCATCATCAACCCGCTGGGCATCCGCACCGTGGGCGAGTTCCCCAACCTCACCGAAACGCTGCTCAAACGCGGCATGCCCGAGCGCGTGGTGCGCAAGGTCATGGGCGAGAACTGGGTGCGCGTCCTGGCGGACGTCTGGGGCGAGTGAGCCCGGGCCGCCGACTTCCTTCGTAGGGTGGGTGGCGCGCAGCGATACCCACCATGCCGGCGCCCCGCCGGCCAAGATCATCAACCGGATTCCGAGAACCGAACCATGGCCAAACACGCCCCCGAACTGCCCATCGAAGTCGACAGCGAAACCGGCGTCTGGACCACCGACGCCCTGCCGATGCTCTACGTGCCGCGGCACTTCTTCGTCAACAACCACATGGGCATCGAGGAAGAGCTGGGCGCCGAGCGCTATGCCGAAATCCTCTACAAGGCCGGCTACAAGTCCGCCTGGCACTGGTGCGAGAAAGAGGCCGAATGCCACGGCATCGAAGGCGTGGCGGTGTTCGAGCACTACATGAAGCGCCTGTCGCAGCGCGGCTGGGGCCTGTTCCAGATCGAGCAGATCGACCTCGATAAGGGCACCGCCCAGGTGCGCCTGAAGCACTCCGCCTTCGTGTACGTGTACGGCAAGGTCAACCGCAAGGTCGACTACATGTTCACCGGCTGGTTCGCCGGCGCCATGGACCAGATTCTCCAGGCCCGCGGCAGCAGCATCCGCACCGTGGCCGAGCAGGTCTACAGCGGTTCGGAAGAAGGCCACGACGACGGCCTGTTCATCGTCAAGCCGCTCTGATCCACGACTTCGGCACAGGCGGCCCGCCGGCCGCCACCACAACAAGAAACCTCTGATCCCGTGAGGATGCCGCAATGGCTTTCGAGGCAATGTTCCAGCCGATCCAGATCGGCAAGCTGACCATCCGCAACCGCGTGCTCTCCACCGCCCACGCCGAGGTCTACGCCACCGACGGCGGCATGACCACCGAGCGCTACGTGAAGTACTACGAGGAGAAGGCCAAGGGCGGCATCGGCCTGGCCATCTGCGGCGGTTCCTCGGTGGTCGCCATCGACAGCCCGCAGGAGTGGTGGAGCTCGGTGAACCTGTCCACCGACCGCATCATCCCGCACTTCCAGAACCTGGCCGACGCCATGCACAAGCATGGGGCCAAGATCATGATCCAGATTACCCACATGGGCCGCCGCTCGCGCTGGGACGGCTTCAACTGGCCGACGCTGATGTCGCCCTCGGGCATCCGCGAGCCGGTGCACCGCGCCACCTGCAAGACCATCGAGCCGGAAGAGATCTGGCGGGTGATCGGCAACTACGCGCAGGCCGCGCGCCGGGCGAAGGAAGGCGGCCTGGACGGCGTCGAGCTGTCCGCCGTGCACCAGCACATGATCGACCAGTTCTGGAGCCCGCGGGTCAACAAGCGCACCGACGAATGGGGCGGCACCTTCGAGGGCCGCATGAAGTTCGGCCTGGAGGTGCTCAAGGCCGTGCGCAAAGAGGTCGGTGACGACTTCTGCGTCGGCATGCGCATCTGCGGCGACGAGTTCCATCCCGACGGCCTGTCCCACGAGGACATGAAGCAGATCGCCAAGTACTACAGCGACACCGGCATGCTCGACTTCATCGGCGTGGTCGGCTCCGGCTGCGACACCCACAACACCCTGGCCAACGTCATCCCCAACATGACCTACCCGCCGGAGCCCTTCCTGCACCTGGCGGCGGGCATCAAGGAAGTGGTCAACGTGCCGGTGCTGCACGCGCAGAACATCAAGGACCCGAACCAGGCCACGCGCATCCTCGAAGGCGGCTACGTGGACATGGTCGGCATGACCCGCGCGCACATCGCCGACCCGCACCTGATCGCCAAGATCAAGATGGGCCAGGTCGACCAGATCAAGCAGTGCGTCGGCGCCAACTACTGCATCGACCGCCAGTACCAGGGCCTGGACGTGCTGTGCATCCAGAACGCCGCCACCAGCCGCGAATACATGGGCGTGCCGCACATCATCGAGAAGACCACCGGCGTGAAGCGCAAGGTCGTGGTCGTCGGTGGCGGCCCGGCCGGGATGGAAGCCGCGCGGGTAGCGGCCGAGCGTGGCCACGACGTGACCCTGTTCGAGAAGAAGGACCAGCTCGGCGGGCAGATCACCACCGCCTCGAAAGCGCCGCAGCGCGACCAGATCGCCGGCATCACCCGCTGGTACCAACTGGAGCTGGCGCGCCTGGGGATCGACCTGCGCCTGGGCACCGCGGCGGACGCTGACACCATCCTCGACCTGCGTCCGGACGTGGTGGTGCTGGCCAACGGCGGCCACCCGTTCCTCGAACAGAACGAACACTGGGGCGCCGCCGAGGGCCTGGTGGTGAGCAGCTGGGACATCCTCGACGGCAAGGTCGCCCCCGGCAAGAACGTGCTGGTCTACGACACCATCTGCGAGTTCAGCGGCATGTCGGTGGCCGACTTCCTCGCCGACAAGGGCGCGCTGGTGGAGATCGTCACTGACGACATCAAGCCCGGCGTGGCCATCGGCGGCACCACCTTCCCCACCTACTACCGCAGCATGTACCCCAAGGAAGTGATCATGACCGGCGACCTGATGCTGGAAAAGGTCTACTGCGAGGGCGACAAGCTGGTGGCGGTGCTGGAGAACGAATACACCGGCGCGAAAGAGGAGCGGGTGGTCGACCAGGTCGTCGTGGAGAACGGCGTGCGCCCGGACGAGAGCCTGTACTACGCGCTCAAGCAGGGCTCGCGCAACAAGGGCCAGATCGACGTCGAGGCGCTGTTCGCGATCAAGCCGCAGCCGTGCCTCAGCGAGCCAGGCGACGGCTACCTGCTGTTCCGCATCGGCGACTGCGTGGCCCAGCGCAACACCCACGCGGCGATCTACGACGCGCTGCGGTTGTGCAAGGACTTTTAAAGAAGCTTGAAGCTGGAGGCTTGAAGCTGGAAGCGAAGGGCGGCCCGAACCGCTTCCAGCTTCCAGCTTCCAGCTTCCGGCTCCCCCAACCGGGTGAGCTGCAATGCTGAATATCATTCTTCCCCTCCTGCTCTTCGCCGCCCTGGCCCTCGCCGTGCTGGGCGCCGTGAAGCGCTTCGCCATGTGGCGCCGTGGCCGGCCCGCGCCGGTCGACTGGCTCGGCGGCCTGCTGGCCATGCCGCGCCGCTACCTGGTGGACCTGCACCATGTGGTCGAGCGCGACAAGTACATGTCCAGGACCCACGTGGCCACCGCCGGCGGCTTCGTCCTGGCGGCGCTGCTGGCCATCGTCGTGCACGGCTTCGGCCTGCACAGCCGGATCCTCGGCTTCGCCCTGCTGGCGGCCACGGCGCTGATGTTCGGCGGCGCGCTGTTCGTCGCCAAGCGCCGCCTCGACCCGCCGTCGCGGCTGTCGAAGGGCCCGTGGATGCGCCTGCCGAAGAGCCTGCTGATGTTCTCGGCGAGCTTCTTCGTCGCCACGCTGCCCGTGGCCGGCATCCTTCCCGAAGGTTTCGGTGGCTGGTTCCTGGCGGCCATCCTCGCCATCGGCGTGGCCTGGGGCGTGTCCGAGCTGTTCTTCGGCATGACCTGGGGCGGGCCGATGAAGCACGCCTTCGCCGGCGCCCTGCACCTGGCCTGGCACCGCCGCGCCGAGCGGTTCTCCAGAAAAGATGGGCGCGGCGGCCGCTCCACCGGCCTCAAGGCCCTCGATCTCAGCGATCCCATGGCCCCGCTGGGCGTGGAAAAGCCCACCGACTTCACCTGGAACCAGCTGCTCGGCTTCGACGCCTGCGTGCAGTGCGGCAAGTGCGAGGCCATGTGCCCGGCCTTCGCCGCTGGCCAGCCGCTGAACCCGAAGAAGCTGATCCAGGACATGGTCATCGGCCTGGCCGGCGGCAACGACGCCAGGTTCGCCGGCTCGCCTTATCCGGGCAAACCACTCGGCGAACACAGCGGCGGCCCGCACCTGCCCATAGTCGCGCTGGAAGGCAAGGCCCTGGTGGATGCCGAGACGCTGTGGTCGTGCACCACCTGCCGCGCCTGCGTCGAGGAATGCCCGATGATGATCGAGCACGTCGACGCCATCGTCGACATGCGCCGCCACCTCACCCTGGAAAAGGGCGCCACCCCGAACAAGGGCGCCGAGGTGCTGGAGAACCTGATCGCCACCGACAATCCCGGCGGCTTCGCCCCCGGCGGCCGGCTGAACTGGGCGGCCGACCTGAACCTGCCGCTGATGAGCGAGCGGAAGCAGGCCGACGTGCTGTTCTGGGTCGGCGACGGCGCCTTCGACATGCGCAACCAGCGCACCCTGCGCGCCTTCGTGAAGATCCTCAAGGCGGCGAAAGTGGACTTCGCCGTGCTCGGCCTGGAAGAACGCGACAGCGGCGACGTGGCCCGCCGCCTGGGCGACGAGGCGACCTTCCAGAGCCTGGCCAAACGCAATATCGCCACCCTGGCGCAGTACCGCTTCAAGCGCATCGTCAGCTGCGACCCGCACAGCTTCCACGTGCTGAAGAACGAATATGGCGCCCTGGGCGGCAGCTACGACGTGCTGCACCACAGTACCTTCATCGACGAGCTGGTGAAGAGCGGCGCGCTGCAGCTGGGCCAGAGCAAGGCCGACAGCGTGACCTACCACGACCCCTGCTACCTGGGCCGCTACAACGGCGAGTACGAGGCGCCACGCAATGTGCTCAAGGCCATCGGCATCAAGGTGAAGGAGATGCAACGCTCCGGCTTCCGCTCGCGCTGCTGCGGCGGCGGCGGCGGCGCGCCGATCACCGACATCCCCGGCAAGCAGCGGATTCCGGACATGCGCATGGTCGACATCAAGGAGACCGGCGCCGAACTGGTGGCCGTGGGCTGCCCGCAGTGCACCGCGATGCTCGAAGGCGTGGTGGCGCCGCGGCCGGAGATCAAGGACATCGCCGAGCTGGTGGCGGAGGTGCTGATCGAGAGCGCGGAGGCGCCGGCAAAAAAGCCGGCGCGGCGTGAAGAAGTGGCGGGGGTGCATTGATGAGAGCGGTGTTCCTCACTTTGGGTCCTGTGCTGACTGTGAGTCCGCAGGCCCTCTCCCTAACCCTCTCCCTGAAGGGAGAGGGGACCGTCTCTGCCACGGCGGACATCGGCTTTAGCCGGGTTGCTCGCTGCGCCATTACTTACAGGGAAGCTCGGATAGCTCCCTCTCCCTTCGGAGCGGGGCGCGCAGCCAGGGCGGGGGGAGAGGGTAGCCCGAGCTTCGATGCCAAAAGGTTCGCGAGCAAGCTCGCTCCTACGAAAAGCCCAGGCTCCCTGGAGGTCCAAGCATGAGCGACATCATCCGCCGCGACCCACGCGCCGAGTGGATCGCCCGCAACCGCCTGCACCCGCTGCACGCGGCCATGCAGTCCGCCCAGGGCGGCGAGGTGCGCTGGATGGGCCCCAACGGCCTGATCCGCAGGAACCCCCACGCCGTTGGCTTCATCGGTCCCAACGGCGTCAGGCGCATCGACCGCTCCGGCGGCCAGCAGGGCACCGCCGGCAAGCGCTCCAGCGCGCTGGAAGTGGTGCAGCTGCCGCTGCAGGTCATCGAGCAGCCGGCGTTCTACATCGCCGTGGTGCCGGACATGGTCGGCGGCCGCCTCTCCAGCCACGACCGCGACCTGCTGGGCCTGGCCCGCAAGCTCGCCGGCGAGGGCGGCGCGGTGCTGGCCATCGTCTTCGGCGAACACAAGGAAAGCGCCTTCGACACCGCCGGCGTCGACCGCCTGCTGCAGGTCGAGGGCGACGAATACGAAGGCTACGCCCCGGAACAACGGGTGCTGGCGTTGCGCGCCGTGGATGGCCAGTTCGTGCCGCGCCACTGGCTGCTGCCCGACAGCCGCACCGGTGGCGGCGAACTGGGCCGGCGCCTGGCCGCCAGCCTCGGCGAACGCCCGGCCACCCGTGTCTGGCAGGCCGAGGGCGAGCGCTGCATTGGCCGCGCCGGCGCCGGCCAGCAGGACCTGCAACGGCCGCTGGCGCGCCTGATCCTGGCCGCCGCCGAGTGCGCCGAGCCGGTCAGCGAGACGCGCCACGAGGCCCGCCCGGTCGCCCTGGAAGGCGGCGTGGCGCGCAACCTGCCGCGCATCGAGGACCTCGGCCCGGTGGCTGTGGACCCGGCGCAGATTCCCATGGCCGAGGCCGAGTTCATCCTCTCCGGCGGCAACGGCGTGCGCGACTGGGACCTGTTCCACCGCGCCGCCGCGGCCCTGGGCGCCACCGAAGGCGCCTCGCGGGTGGCGGTGGACGACGGCCACATGCCGCGCAACCGCCAGGTCGGCGCCACCGGCACCTGGGTCACCGCGCGGGTCTACCTGGCGGTGGGCATCTCCGGCGCCATCCAGCACCTGCAAGGCATCGGCGCCTGCGACAAGGTGGTGGCGGTGAACATGGACCCCGGCTGCGACATGATCAAACGCGCCGACCTTTCGGTGATCGGCGACTCCACGGCGATTCTCCAGGCGCTGATCCGCCTGGCCGAGGAGTACCGCCAGGGAGGGGCGCGGGATGCGGCTTGAGAGTAGCGGCAAGCTTCAAGCTGCAGGCTTCAAGCAAGAGCGCAGCACGGTGCTGGTCCTTATCCATAGGTACGAACAATGACCGACCTGAACATCGTCACCCTGGTCTCCATCGGCGCCCACCCCGCCTCCGGCCGCGCCCGCCGCGCCGAGCAGGATGCCCGCGCCGTCGAACTGGGCCTGCGCCTGGCCGGCAAGCGCCTGCAGGTGCTGCACGCCGGCAACCCGCAGGAAGAGGCGCTGCGCAGCTACCTGGGCATGGGCCTGGACGAGCTGGCGGTGCTGGAACAACCAGCCGGTGCCGACGCCTTGCCGGCGCTGGTCGACTACCTCGGCGGCGCCGGCGCGCAACTGGTGCTGACCGGCAGCCAGGCCGAGACCGGCGAAGGCTCCGGCATGCTGCCGTTCCTGCTCGCCGAGCGCCTGGGCTGGCCGCTGGTGGTGGGCCTGGCCGAGGTGGAAAAGGTCGAGGGCGGCAGCGCCCAGGTGCTGCAGGCCCTGCCGCGCGGCCAGCGGCGCCGGCTGAAGGTGCGCCTGCCCTTCGTCGCCAGCGTCGACAACGCCGCCCCGGTGGCGCGCCAGAGCGCCTTCGGCCCGGCCCGGCGCGGCTTCATCGAGGCCCACGAGGTGGAGGTCGTCGAGGACGACCTGCTCGCCGCCAGCAGCTTGCAACCGGCGCGCCCGCGGCCCAAGCGGCTCAAGGTGATCAAGGCCAAGACCGGCGCCGAACGCATGAAGGCCGCCACCGCCAAGGCCTCCGGCGGCACCGGCCAGGTGCTCAAGGACCTGTCCCCGGAGGCCGGCGCCGAAGCCATCTTCAAGCTGCTGCGCGAGGAAGGCGTGATCCGCTGAGCTTGCCGACCGCGTCGATGCGCTCTTCGTAGGATGGGTTGAGCTTGCGATACCCATCGCCGTGGTCTGATGGGTATCGCTTCGCTCAACCCATCCTACGGAGGTTCGTCGTGCGATCAAGCTGCTGAAATGGCACGAAATTTGGCTTCTAAGCTATTGAATTGACAGCATACTTTCCGTCAGGAAAGCGTGTATTTCCCTGGCCGCACAGGCGACTTTTCTTTATCCTCCGCGACCTTTACCACGGCCTCGGAGACTCCCATGCTCGACAGCACTATCGAACAGCTCGAACAACTGGTGGCTGAGCTGCTGCAGCAGAACAAGCAGCTGGCCGACGACAACGCCCAACTGCGCGACAGCCTCGGCAAGGCCAGCGAAGACAACGACGCCCTGCAACTGCAGCTGATGGAGCAGGAAGAGAAGCACAACGCCACTGCCGTGCGCCTGCAGGCCCTGGTCCGCCGCGTCAGCGACAGCCGCGCCAGCGCATGAGCGACGACGGCGTGCGCGTCCTGCGCATCCTCGGCCGCGACTACAGCGTCAAGGCGCCGGCCGGCGAGGAGCGTGCCCTGCAGGAGGCCGCCGCCCTGTTGCAGGCGGAGATCGCCGCCGCCAAGCAGAAATTTCCCTATGTCACCAGCAACGAGCTGTTGCTGCTCAGCGCCCTGAACCTGTGTGCCCGCCAGTTGGCGCCGCGTGGGGAAGCTGAAGAGGGTGACGAGCGTGCGGTGGAGCGTCTTGCGGCGCTCAATCGGCGTATTCGTGCGCATTTGCAGGCGCAGGATTGATCTTTGCCCTGGGCCTTGGTGCTCGGGAATAGAGCCCCTCTCCCCCGCCCTCTCCCTGAAGGGAGAGGGGGCTTGTCCGTGCCGAGAGAAGATATGGTTTCACTCTGAAACCCACGGAGCCGCCGGCTGACTCCAAAGCATCCAAGCACTCCGAACAGTCCCCTCTCCCTTCAGGGAGAGGGTTAGGGAGAGGGGGCTCTTTCTCACCGGCCAGCCCCGTTCGCGAGCAAGCTCGCTCCTACGAAAAGCAGCAGCCACCCCCAAACCCCAGCCGAAAAAAAAGGGACACCACAATCCGTGGCGTCCCTATGAATGGAGAGAGGGCTGAATATCCTCTCGACCGGTGAGACGTGGCGCTGCGGGAAGTCCCGTCGCGCCGGGCATAAAAGAAGGGACGGGGGATAGCCCATCCCTGAAGGGTGAGAGGCGGGTACTGCCCCTCGACCGGTGAGTCGTGCCCGGCTCGCGCCGGGCGGTGGATCAGGCGCGCAGCGGGATCAGGCGCGGGGCGATCATGTTTTCCGGGCGCAGGATGTCGGCCAGGGTGGCCTCGTCCAGCAGCTTCTCCTCGCGCACCAGCTCCAGCACGCCGCGGCCGGTTTCCAGCGCCACCTTGGCGATGCGGGTGGCGTTCTCGTAGCCGATGTACGGGTTCAGCGCGGTGACCAGGCCGATGCTGTGCTCCACCAACTGGTGGCAGCGTTCGACGTTGGCGGTGATGCCGGTGATGCAGTGCTCGCGCAGCATGTCCATGGCGCGTTGCAGCAGGCGGATCGAGTCGAAGATCTTGTAGGCGATCAGCGGCTCCATCACGTTCAGCTGCAGCTGGCCGCCCTCGGCGGCGATGGTCAGCGCCAGGTCGTTGCCCATGATCTCGAAGGCGCACATGTTCACCGCCTCCGGGATCACCGGGTTGACCTTGCCCGGCATGATCGAGCTGCCCGGCTGGCGCGGCGGCAGGTTGATCTCGTTGATGCCGGTGCGCGGGCCGCTGGAGAGCAGGCGCAGGTCGTTGCAGATTTTCGACAGCTTGACCGCGGTGCGCTTGAGCATGCCGGAGAACAGCACGAAGGCGCCCATGTCCGAGGTGGCCTCGATCAGGTCGGCGGCCGGCTTCAGCGGCTGGCCACTGATGGCGGCCAGGCGTTCCACGGCCAGGTGCTGGTAGCCGGGGTCGGCGTTGATGCCGGTGCCGATGGCGGTGCCGCCGAGGTTCACTTCGGTCAGCAGTTCCGGGGCCAGGCGGCGCAGGCGGTCGAGGTCTTCGCCCAGGGTGGTGGCGAAGGCGTGGAATTCCTGGCCGAGGGTCATGGGCACCGCGTCCTGCAGCTGGGTGCGGCCCATCTTCAGGACGTTGGCGAACTCCTCGCCCTTGGCGGCGAAGGCCTGGATCAGGCTGTCGAGGCTGGCCAGCAGGGTGTCGTGGCCCAGCAGCAGGCCCAGGCGGATGGCGGTCGGATAGGCGTCGTTGGTCGACTGCGCCATGTTCACGTCGTTGTTCGGGTGCAGGTACTTGTACTCGCCCTTGGCGTGGCCCATCGCTTCCAGGGCGATGTTGGCGATCACCTCGTTGGCGTTCATGTTGGTGGAGGTACCGGCGCCACCCTGGATCATGTCCACCACGAACTGGTCGTGGAAGTCACCGCGGATCAGGCGAGCGCAGGCTTCGCTGATGGCGGCGTGTTTCTCGCCGGGCAGGTGGCCCAGCTTGTGGTTCGCATCGGCCGCGGCCTGCTTGACCATCGCCAGGGCGACGACCAGCTTCGGGTAGTGCGACAGCGGCACACCGGAAAGGCGGAAGTTGTTCACAGCGCGCAGGGTCTGGATGCCGTAGTAGGCGTCAGAAGGTACTTCGAGGGTGCCGAGGAGGTCTTTCTCGATGCGGAACGATGCAACAGGGGACATGATGAGATTTTTCTCAGGAGAACACGGCCAGCGCCGCGATGCCCACTAGACTAGGGATTTCGCCGATCGTCGGCCAATGCTGTTGGAAGCTGTCTCATGCACAAACGGCATAATGTATTCTGTGACGACCTGATGACGGCGAGCGTATGGCCATGCTACGCGCGCCCGTTCATCCACTGACCGATCGATCAAGACCATCCCGCCGCGCCGGGAGGAGACGACGTGAACCTGGAAACCAAATGGCTTGAGGACTTCAGCACCCTGGCCACCACCCGCAGCTTCTCCCAGGCCGCGGAAAAGCGCTTCGTCACCCAGCCGGCCTTCAGCCGGCGCATCCGCAGCCTGGAGGACGCCCTCGGGCTGACCCTGGTGAACCGCCAGCGCACGCCCATCGAGCTGACCGAGGCCGGGCAGCTGTTCCTGGTCACCGCGCGCGCGGTGGTCGAGCAGCTCGGCCAGGTGGTGCGCCACCTGCACCACCTGGAAGGCGGGCAGGGCGAGGTGCTGCAGTTCGCCGCCGCGCACTCCCTGGCCCTGGGCTTCTTCCCGGCGTGGATCGCCCGGCTGCGCGCCGAGGGCCTGAACATCGCCAGCCGCCTGGTGGCGACCAACGTCGGCGAGGCCGTGCACCTGCTGCGCGAGGGCGGTTGCGACCTGATGCTGGCCTTCTACGACCCGGACGCGGCGCTGCAGATGGACCCGGAAGTGTTCCCCTCGCTGCACCTGGGCCGCACCGAGATGCTCCCGGTGTGCGCGGTGAACTCCGCTGGCCTGCCGCTGTACGACCTCGACAGCGGCCAGAGCGTGCCGCTGCTGGCCTACAGCGCCGGCGCCTTCCTCGGTCGCGGCGTCAACCTGCTGCTGCGCCAGCGCAACCTGCGCTACACCACGGTCTACGAGACGGCCATGGCCGACAGCCTGAAGAGCATGGCGCTGCAGGGCATGGGCGTGGCCTGGGTGCCGCGCCTGAGCATGGAGGCGGAGCTGGCCCGCGGCGAGCTGGCGGTGTGCGGCGGCCCGCACTGGGTGGTGCCGCAGGAAATCCGCCTGTACCGCTGCGCCCTGGTGCGCAAGGCGCAGATCCGTTTGCTGTGGCGCAAGCTGGAGGGCGGCCTGGGGCTCGGGGAGACCGCCTGAGGTGGGGCTTGGTGTAGGAGCGAGCTTGCCCTGAAGACGTAGGATGGGTTGAGCTTGCGATACCCATCGACCGGCGATGATGGGTATCGCTGCGCTCAACGCCATCCTACAAGGCGTGTGGCCTACATCTCGACGACGATCCGCCCTTCGATTTGCCCGGCGCGCATCCTGTCGAGGATGGTATTGATGTCGTCCAGCTTCCCGGCGCTCACCGTCGCCTTCACCAGCCCTTCGCCAGCGAAGTCCAGCGCCTCCTGCAGGTCCGCGCGGGTGCCGACGATGGAGCCGGTGATGTGCAGGCCCTTGAGCACCACGTCGAAGATCGGCGTGGGGAAGTCGCCCGGCGGCAGGCCGACCAGGGAGATGGTGCCGCCGCGGCGGGCCATGCCGATGCCCTGGCCGAAGGCGCTGTTGGACACCGCCGTCACCAGCACGCCGTGGGCGCCGCCGATGTCGCGCTGGACCACTTCCACCGGGTTTTCCTTCTTCGCGTTGATGGTCAGGCTGGCGCCGAGCTTGCGCGCCAGCTCCAGCTTGGCGTCGTCCACGTCCACCGCCGCCACGTGCAGGCCCATGGCCTTGGCGTATTGCACCGCGACGTGGCCCAGGCCGCCGATGCCGGAGATGGCCACCCACTGGCCGGGACGTGCCTTGGTTTCCTTCAGGCCCTTGTACACGGTGACGCCCGCGCAGAGGATCGGGGCGATTTCGGTGAAGCCAATGCCCTTGGGCAGGTGGCCGACGAAGTTCGGGTCGGCCAGCACGTATTCGGCGTAGCCGCCGTTCACCGAGTAGCCGGTGTTCTGCTGCTGCGTGCAGAGGGTTTCCCAGCCGGTCAGGCAGTGCTCGCAGCAGCCGCAGGCGGTGTACAGCCAGGGCACGCCGACGCGGTCGCCTTCCTTCACCCGGGTCACCCCGGCGCCCACCGCGGCGACGTAGCCGACGCCCTCGTGGCCGGGAATGAACGGCAGGCTCGGCTTCACCGGCCAGTCGCCCTCGGCGGCGTGCAGGTCGGTGTGGCAGACGCCGGAGGCCTCGATCTTCACCAGGATCTGGCCGGGGCCGGGCAACGGCACCTTCACTTCTTCCAGGCGCAGCGGCGCGCCGAAGGCGTGCACCACTGCCGCTTTCATGGTCTGGGGCAGGGTCGAGGACATGGCAAGCTCTCCTTGTGCAAACGAACGGGGGGCGGGCGAAAACCGGTCTGCGCCGCGGGTTGCATCAGTCTGAGCCCTTGAGCCTAGGCGATATTGAGCTGGAGCAAGGACCGCGCGCCTCATCCCTTGGCAGCACCCGCCCAACGGCCCGCGCACGGACTCCACGAACGGCGCGGCCTTGCGGTATACTGCGCCGCCTCCGAACCGGCCCCGCTCGTCGGTTCGTCCATGTACAAGCCACGCCCGGGACCGGAATGCGTGGCTTGTTGGTTTTTGACGCGCGGCACGCGCACCACCAAGAGGCACGACGATGAGCGTACTGGTTGGCGTGATCATGGGCTCCAAGTCCGACTGGAGCACCCTTAGTCACACCGCGGACATGCTGGACAAGCTGGGCATCCCCCATGAAGTGAAGGTGGTTTCCGCCCACCGCACCCCGGACCTGCTGTTCCAGTACGCCGAAGAGGCCGAAGGCCGCGGCATCGAGGTGATCATCGCCGGCGCCGGCGGCGCCGCCCACCTGCCGGGCATGTGCGCGGCCAAGACGCACCTGCCGGTGCTCGGCGTGCCGGTGCAGTCGTCCATGCTCTCGGGCGTCGACTCGCTGCTGTCCATCGTGCAGATGCCCGGCGGCGTGCCGGTCGCCACCCTGGCCATCGGCAAGGCCGGCGCCATCAACGCCGCGCTGCTGGCGGCGAGCATCCTCGGCGGCAAGCACCCGCAATACCACGACGCGCTCAAGCGCTTCCGCACCGAGCAGACCACCTCGGTGCTGGACAACCCCGACCCCCGCGAGGCCTGAGCAGAACCATGAAGATCGGTGTCATCGGTGGCGGCCAGCTGGGCCGCATGCTGTCCCTGGCGGGCACCCCGCTGGGCATGGATTTCGCCTTCCTCGACCCGGCGCCGGACGCCTGCGCCCAGGCCCTGGGCGAGCACATCCGCGCGGACTACAGCGACCAGGACCACCTGCGCCAACTGGCCGACGAAGTGGACCTGGTGACCTTCGAGTTCGAGAGCGTGCCGGCCGAGACCGTGGCCTTCCTCTCGCAGTTCGTCCCGGTCTACCCCTCGGCCTCCGCGCTGCGCATCGCCCGCGACCGCTGGTTCGAGAAGTCGATGTTCAAGGACCTGGGCATTCCCACCCCGGCCTTCGCCGACATCCAGTCCCAGGCCGACCTCGACGCCGCCGCGGCCGGCATCGGCCTGCCGGCGGTGCTCAAGACGCGCACCCTGGGCTACGACGGCAAGGGCCAGAAGGTCCTGCGCAAGCCCGAGGACGTGGCCGGCGCCTTCGCCGAGCTGGGCAGCGTGCCCTGCATCCTCGAAGGCTTCGTGCCCTTCACCGGCGAAGTCTCGCTGGTGGCGGTGCGCGCCCGCGACGGCGAGACGCGCTTCTACCCGCTGGTGCACAACACCCACGAGAACGGCATCCTGCGCCTGTCCGTGGCCAGCAGCGAGCACCCGCTGCAGGCTCTGGCCGAGGACTACGTCGGCCGCGTGCTGGACAAGCTGGACTACGTCGGCGTGCTGGCCTTCGAGTTCTTCGAGGTGGACGGCGGCCTGAAGGCCAACGAGATCGCCCCGCGCGTGCACAACTCCGGGCACTGGACCATCGAAGGCTCCGAGTGCAGCCAGTTCGAGAACCACCTGCGCGCCGTGGCCGGCCTGCCGCTGGGCTCCACCGCCAAGGTGGGCGAGAGCGCCATGCTCAACTTCATCGGCGAAGTGCCGCCGGTGGAAAAGGTGCTGGCCATCGCCGACTGCCACCTGCACCACTACGGCAAGGCCTTCAAGGCCGGGCGCAAGGTCGGCCACGCCACCCTGCGCAGCAAGGACCTGGCTACCCTGAAAGCGCGCATCGGCGAAGTCGAAGCCCTTATCGGCAAGGGCTGACGCGCCTGGCCGCCCGCTTCTCATGGCGGGCGGCCGCACGGAACGCCAGGCTTTCCTACACTGTCTGACAAGGGGCGCGCCGGTTGGCGCGTCCATCCACAGGAGGGAAAGCCATGGGTTTAATCGGAACCATCGTCATCGGCCTGATCGTCGGCCTCATCGCCCGTTTCCTGAAGCCGGGGGACGACAGCATGGGCTGGATCATGACCATTCTGCTGGGCATCGGCGGCTCGCTGCTGGCCACCTATGGCGGCCAGGCCCTGGGCATCTACCAGGCCGGGCAGGCCGCCGGGTTCATCGGCGCGGTGGTCGGCGCGGTGATCCTGCTGGTCATCTACGCCTTCGTGAAGAAGAACTGAGGCTCTACGCCGGGTAGCGCTTCGCGCTGGTCATTTGCCCGGCGATCCCCAAGAATGTGCGCCGATTCCCGCTCGCCCGGCCCGGGCGGGCGGTGAAGGTCATCCGCCGTCTTCCCGTTGCGTGGGCGCCCGCTGCCGGCGCCCGAGAGCCCATTCATGCGCCGTACCCTGCTCGCCTGCAGCCTCGTGCTGTTCACCAGCCTGGCCCATGCCGCCGACATCCCGGAAACCGACTGGCTGCAACTGATGCCGCCCAGCGACCGCAAGGCGCTGGAGGAAATGCCCGAGATCGACCACAACAGCCCGGAAGCCGCCGGAACCTTCACCCAGAAGCAGGGCGGCCTGAAGCAGAAGGGCAAGCTGCCGCAGGTGATGTTCTCGACCAAGACGGTCGCCGCGCTGGACGGCAAGCAGATCCGCCTCGGCGGCTATCCGGTGCCCCTGGAGAACGACGCCAAGGGCCGCGTCACCGAGTTCTTCCTGGTGCCCTACCCGGGCGCCTGCATCCACGTACCGCCGCCGCCGCCGAACCAGATCGTGCTGGTGCGCTACCCCAAGGGCATGAAGATCGACGACATCTACAGCCCGCTGTGGGTGACCGGCAAGCTGAAGGTGGAGAAGGTCAGCAACGAGATGGCGGATGCGGCCTATGCGATGGACGAAGCCAAGGTGCGGGCGGTGCAGGATAGCGATCTGTAGGAGCGAGCTTGCTCGCGAACGGTGTTTCCCGGATGCGCTGGTGTGTTGGGTTGACTCCGTTCCCTCTCCCCAACCCTCGGCTGCGCGCCCCGCCCTGAAGGGAGAGGGGGCTTGTCCGTGCCGAGAGAAGGAATGGTTTCAGCCGGCAATCTCTGTGCTAGCCGGCTGACTCCAAAGCATCAGCGTCTGCCCAACGGTCCCCTCTCCCTTCAGGGAGAGGGTTAGGGAGAGGGCGCTCTTCAGGCCCAGCACCGAAACCACCAGGAAACGGTTCGCGAGCAAGCTCGCTCCTACGAAAAGAAAGCGCAGCCTACCCCTCCAGCCCTTCGCTCCAGATCTCCACGCTCATCGTCTCGCTGCGCCCCGGCGCCACGCTCAGCACGTCGTCCCACACCCTTGCCGTCTCGATGCACAACATCCTTTGCCAGGCATCGTCGGCGAACTGCGACAGGCGCTGCGCCTTGTCCACCCAGGGATTCCACAGCACCGCCGAGCGCGAGTGACCGGCCTGGATGTGGATGCCGCGCTGCCACTGCGGATCGCGGATCACCAGGGGCCGGTCGACGTCCAGGTAGATGCGGTCGGTCTCGCCCTGGATGCGCACCAGGCCGTCCTGGCGGCGTTCTTCCCAGTTCTCCAGCGTCTCGATGTAGCGGCAGCCCTGCAGGCCGTCGACGCTCACCTGGCGAACGTCGCTGACGGCGAAGTAGGTGTGCAGCGCCTGGCTCAGGGCCAGCGGCTTGTCGCCGAGGTTGCGGGTGGTCAGTTCCAGGCCCAGGCGTTCGCCGAAGCGCATCACCAGGCTCAGTTCGGCGGAGTGGGCCCAGCCCGGCAGGCCCTGCCGGGCGTCGAGCTTCCAGTGCACGGACAGCGCGCCCTGTTCGTCGGCGATGTCGTCCAGTTGCCAGTCGATGCCGCGCACCAGGCCGTGGGCCGGCGGCTGGTCGCCTGCGTATTCGGTGCGCACCTGCACCGGGTTGCGCGCCAGGTCGCCGAACCACGGCCAGCACACCGGCACGCCGCCGCGCAGGGACTGGCCGCGCTTGTAGCCGGCCTGCTCGCTGAGCCACACCAGCGGCGGCTGCTCGTGGGGCTGGTAGCTGAGCAACTGGGCGCCCTGCTGGGCGATCAGCGCTTCGCCGAATTCGGTGTGGATGCGCCAGCAGGGCAGCTCGTCGATGGTGGTCTGCTCGACGCGGGGGGTGATGTATGGGCTGCTCATGGGGGGCCTCCGGCACAGCAAGGGGAAAGGATTCAGTATCACCGATCCCCCGGCGGCCGGGCAGTTCCCCGAAAAGGCTTTTTTCAGCCCTGGCGCAGGCTTTCCAGGCCGCGCTTCTGGCGCCCCTGGGCGTCGAAGTTGGCGGCGTCGAGCCAGGCTTCGAAGGCCGCCTGGCGCGTCGGCCACTCGCTGTCGAGGATGGAGAACCAGGCGCTGTCGCGGTTGCGGTCCTTGATCACCATGTGCTGGCGGAAGGTGCCCTCGTAGGTGAAGCCCAGGCGCTCGGCGGCGCGCATGGAACGCGCGTTCAGCGCGTTGCACTTCCATTCCAGGCGCCGGTAGCCCAGCTCGAAGGCGCGCCGGGCCAGCAGGTACACCGCCTCGGTGGAGGCCGGGCTGCGCTGCATGACGCGGCCGAAGGCGATGTGGCCGATCTCGATCACGCCGTCCTTGGGCGTGATGCGCAGGAAACTCAGCAGGCCGGTGATGCGGCCGCTGCTGCGCTCGCGCACGGCGTAGAACTGCGGGTCGGCGCTGGCGGCGTTGCCGGCGATCCAGGCATCGAAGGCGGCGCGCTCGGGGAAGGGGCCGTAGGGCAGGTAGTCCCATAGCACGGGGTCGGATTCCGGACCTTGCAGGGCTTCCCACAGGTCGTCGCCGTGGCGCGCGGCGTCCAGCGGCTCCAGGTCGAGGTAGCGGCCGTTCAGGGTTTGCCGGGCCGGGGCGGGCACCGCTTGCCAGTGCAGGGCGGGTTGGGTGTCGGTCATGGTCGCGCTCCGGTCAGAGAATCTTGCGGTACTGCACGAAGCCGGAGCGGTCGGCGATCCGGTCGTACAGGTGCATGGCGTCGGTATTGGTCTCGTGGGTCAGCCAGTGCACCCGCGAGGCACCGGCCTCACGGGCCGCGGCGTAGACGTGCTCGATCAGCTCGCGGCCGACGCCGCCGCCGCGCAGGCCTTCGTGGACGTAGAGGTCCTGCAGGTAGACGTAGTCGCCCTGGGTCCAGCAGGAGCGGTGGAAGATGTAGTGGACCATGCCGATGGCCTCGCCGTCGCGCCAGGCGAGGGCGGCGTGCATGGGCTCGGCGGGGTCGAGGAAGCGCTGCCAGGTGACGGCGCTGGTGGCGTCGTCGATCACGGTCTTGTAGAAGCGCTGGTAGCCCTGCCAGAGCGGCAGCCAGGCGGCGTGATCGTCGGCGCTGACGAGGCGGATTTCGAGCGGTGCGGTCATGGGATGGCCTTTGTCCTTGGGGTCTGGCTCCAGACTAGAGCGGGAATTGGTTCCGCTAAAGAGCCATTCATGGTCCAATTCGAGGAGCCATTTCCGGAGCCCGCCATGAACGCCCCGCTGCCTTTCGATCCGTCCGGCATCCGCCTGGACCCTGCCAGGGGGCTGGGCCAGCAGCTGTTCCAGGCGCTGCGCGAACGCATCCTCGACGGCCGCCTCGCCGCGCGCTCGCGGCTGCCGGCCAGCCGCGACCTGGCTGCAGCCCTGGGCGTGTCGCGCAATACCGTGGTGCGCGCCTACGAGCAGCTCTACGCCGAGGGCTACATCGAAGGCCGCACCGGCGATGGCACCTACGTCGCCGAACGTGTGCAGCCGCGCAGCGCGCCCGCCCCGCAACCCGGCAAGGTGCCCGAGGTGGCGGCGCTGGAGCGCCTGCAACGGCACCACCTGCCCAGGCCGCCGCAAGGCGCGCCGCGGGCCTTCCGCGTCGGCGTGCCGGCCTTCGACCTGTTTCCCTTCGAGACCTGGGCGCGGTTGCAGGCGCGCTTCTGGCGCGAGCCGCCGGCGGACTGCCTGGGCTACGGCGACGCTGCCGGCGAATGGCGCCTGCGCGAGCTGATCGCCGCCTATCTGCGCAGCGCGCGCGGCCTGCATTGCGAGGCGGGGCAGATAATAGTCACCAGCGGCGCGCAGCAGGCCATCGCCCTGTGCGCCCAGGTGCTGCTCGCCGAGGGCGACCACGTGGCCATCGAGAACCCCGGCTATCGCGCCGCCGGCCATGCCTTCGCCACCGCCGGCGCGCACCTGCACGGGGTGGCGGTGGACGGGGAGGGCCTGCGCACCGAGCAGCTGCGCGAGCTGCCGGACTGCCGGCTGGTCTACCTCACCCCCTCGCACCAGTACCCCACCGGCGTCACCCTGTCGCTGGCGCGGCGCCTGGCCCTGCTGGAATGGGCCGAGCGCAGCGGCGGCTGGATAGTCGAGGACGACTACGACGGCGAATACCGCTACGCCGGCACTCCGCTGATGCCGCTGGCGGCGCTCGACCGCCAGCAGCGCGTGCTCTACGTCGGCACCTTCTGCAAGATCGCCTTCCCCGCGCTGCGCCTGGGCTACCTGGTGGTGCCGCCGGCCCTGGCCGAGGCCTTCGCCCGGCGCCGCGCCCTCGATGTGCGGCATTCGGAGGTCGGCACCCAGCGGGTGATGGCCGACTTCATCGCCGAAGGCCACTTCCAGCGCCATGTTCGACGGATGCGCCGGGCCGCCCGGGCGCGGCGCGACGCCCTGCTGCGCGGCTGGCCGGAGGTGCCCGGCTGCGCGCCCATGCCGCCGGTGGAGGCGGGGCTGCACCTGTGCGTGCGGGTGGAAAGCCGCGAGCGCGAGCGCTGGCTGGTGGAGCGCGCGTTGCAGGCCGGGGTGGAGGTCAACGCGCTGAGCGACTACTGGCTGCCCGAATCGACGGAGCCTGAAGACGAGCGCGCCGGCCTGGTGATGGGCTTCGCCGCCGTGCCCGAGGCGCGCATCGCCGAAGCCCTGAAGGCCCTGCGCAAGGCCTGGCACCTTCCGCTTTCGTAGGATGGGTTGAGCCTTGGCGAAACCCATGCGGGCATGGCGATGGGTATCGCTGCGCTCCACCCATCCTACGTCGTGCCATGCGGGGGCTTTTCCTCGCGCTCGGCCCAGTAGGTCTGCTTGTGCCCGCGGCCCTGGTACTCAAGAGCCAGGGCCTCGGCCTCTTCGCGGTTCAGGCCGCGGCGCACGACGAAGCGGTTGCCGTTGTCGTCCAGGCGCCACAGGCACCAGTCGCGCGCTTCAGGCATCGAAGGTCGAGGTCTTGCGCAGGCGCAGCGCGAGCAGGATCAGCAGCACGCCGAAGAACAGCGCGTAGGCGCCGATCACCCAGACCACCGCCACCGCGCCGGCGCCGGGGTTGGCGATCATCAGCACGCCGAACAGCACCGACAGCGCGCCCGACAGCCCCAGCCACCATTCGTTGGCCAGGCTCCTGCGCAGGCGGAAGGCGGCGATGATCTGCAGCACGCCGGTGGCCAGCGCCCAGCCGGCGATCAGCATCAGCAGGCCCAGCGCCGTCAGCGCCGGCCAGAAGAACGCCACCAGGCCGGCCAGCACGCCCAGCGCGCCGACCAGCCACAGCGGCCAGATCGGCCGTTGCGACTCGCGCATGCTGGCCGCGGCGATCAGGGTGAACACTCCGTCGACGAAGGCATAGGCGCCCCAGACGATGACCAGCACGGTGAGGGCGATGCCCGGCCAGGCGATGGCCAGCACGCCGAACAGCACCGCGGCCACGCCGCGCAGGGCGATCCATTTCCAGTGCCGGCCCAGGGCTTGCCACAGGGGATGATCGTTCATGAGTTTCTCCAGCGGGGTTCGCCAGAAACCATAGCAGCCCTGCGCCATAGGGCCGGAGCTAAAAGAAAGCCCGGCGCAGGGCCGGGCGAAAGGGCCTGCCATGGGCAGGCGGGTGGCATCGTGCGGGACGCCACCGGGGAGCCTTGGATCAGCCGGGCGCCGGCCGTGCAGGCGCTCGTAGTCGGCGCGCATGGCCTTGTGCAGGCCGAACACAGCATTGCCGCCGCGACACTTCCGGGCAGGATTCTGCGATCCTTGCCCCCTGGAACGCATCGCGGTGATGAACGGCTCGGGCCCGCTTGCACGCAGGGGCTCGGGAGGGTTCACGGAGCGCAGCTTATTCTTGGTTGATTGAACGTTCAATAAAAACAAAATAGACTGGCCCACAATGACGCCGGACGGCACAGCCACGTCCCGCGTGAGGAGAGATATCAATATGCCCAAGGTCGGTATGCAGCCGATTCGCCGTTCGCAACTGATCCACGCCACCCTCGAGGCCGTGGACCAGGTCGGCATGAGCGACGCCAGCATCGCCCTGATCGCCCGCCTGGCGGGGGTCTCCAACGGCATCATCAGCCACTACTTCCAGGACAAGAACGGCCTCCTGGAGGCGACGATGCGGCATCTGATGTCGGCTTTGAGCAAGGCCGTGCGCGAGCGTCGCGCTAGCCTGCGAACCGACGATCCGCGCGCCCACCTGCGGGCGATCGTCGCCGGCAACTTCGACAACAGCCAGGTCAACGGCCCGGCCATGAAGACCTGGCTGGCGTTCTGGGCCAGCAGCATGCACCAGCCGTCCCTGCGCCGGCTGCAGCGGATCAACGACCACAGGCTGTATTCCAACCTGTGCTGCCAGTTCCGCCGCGAGCTGCCGCTGGACCAGGCGCGCCGCGCCGCCCGCGGCCTGGCCGCGCTGATCGACGGCCTGTGGCTGCGCGGCGCGCTGTCGGGCGATGCCTTCGACACCGAGCAGGCGCTGGCTATCGCCTACGACTATCTCGACCAACAACTGGCCAAGCGCACCGGATAGCGGGCGCGGCCTTCGTGCACGGACCATAAGAGAGGACAACCGACCCATGGCTCGATTCGACGTTCAGAAGCTCTACATTGGCGGCCGCTACGTGGAGGCCAGCAGTGGCGCCACCTTCGAGACCGTCAATCCGGCCAACGGGGAGGTCCTCGCCCTGGTGCAGCGGGCTTCGAAGGAAGACGTCGAGCGCGCCGTCGTCAGTGCCGTCGAAGGTCAGAAGGTGTGGGCGGCGATGACTGCCATGCAGCGCTCGCGCATCCTGCGTCGCGCCGTGGACATCCTCCGCCAGCGCAACGACGAACTGGCCGAGCTGGAAACCCTGGACACCGGCAAGCCGCTGGCCGAGACGCGCAACGTCGACATCGTCACCGGCGCCGACGTGCTCGAGTACTACGCCGGGCTGGTCCCGGCCATCGAAGGCGAGCAGATCCCGCTGCGCGAGAGCAGCTTCGTCTACACCCGCCGCGAGCCGCTGGGCGTGGTCGCCGGCATCGGCGCCTGGAACTACCCGATCCAGATCGCCCTGTGGAAATCCGCCCCGGCCCTGGCCGCGGGCAACGCGATGATCTTCAAGCCCAGCGAAGTCACTCCGCTGAGCGTGCTCAAGCTGGCCGAAATCTACACCGAGGCCGGCCTGCCCGACGGCGTGTTCAACGTGCTCACCGGCAGCGGCCGCGAGGTCGGCCAGTGGCTGACCGAGCATCCGCAGATCGAGAAGATCTCCTTCACTGGCGGCACCTCCACCGGCAAGAAGGTGATGGCCAGCGCCTCTAGTTCCTCGCTCAAGGAAGTCACCATGGAACTGGGCGGCAAGTCGCCGCTGATCATCTTCGACGACGCCAACCTCGACCGCGCCGCCGACATCGCCGTCATGGCCAACTTCTTCAGCTCCGGCCAGGTCTGCACCAACGGCACCCGCGTGTTCGTCCCGCGCAGCCTGCAGGCGCGCTTCGAGGAGAAGGTGCTGGAGCGCGTCAAGCGCATCCGCCTGGGCAGCCCGCAGGACGAGAACACCAACTTCGGCCCCCTGGTCAGCTTCCCGCACATGGAGAGCGTGCTCGGCTACATCCAGGCAGGCAAGGAACAGAAGGCCCGCCTGCTGTGCGGCGGCGAGCGCGTCACCGAGGGCGAGTTCGGCAAGGGCGCCTACGTCGCGCCCACCGTGTTCACCGACTGCCGTGACGACATGACCATCGTCCGCGAGGAAATCTTCGGCCCGGTGATGAGCATCCTCGTCTACGACAGCGAAGAAGAAGTCATCCGCCGCGCCAACGACACCGAATACGGTCTGGCCGCCGGCGTCGTCACCCAGGACCTGGCCCGCGCCCACCGGGTGATCCACCGCCTGGAAGCGGGCATCTGCTGGATCAACACCTGGGGCGAGTCGCCGGCGGAAATGCCGGTGGGCGGCTACAAGCAATCCGGCGTCGGTCGCGAGAACGGCCTGACCACCCTGGCTCATTACACTCGGATCAAATCCGTGCAGGTAGAGCTGGGCGACTACGCCTCGGTGTTCTGACCACCGCGATCGAGCCCTGAGCGGCCGGTCGCCACGACGACCGGCCTTCCGACCTTCAGACACCGGCGCGCCATGCGTCGCGGGCGGTGTCGTGCCCAGAAAAAGAGGTAGGCCTGCATGACCCAGGAATACGACTACATCATCATCGGCGCCGGTTCCGCCGGTAACGTCCTCGCCACCCGCCTGACCGAGGACGTGGACGTCAGCGTGCTGCTGCTCGAAGCCGGCGGCCCGGACTACCGCGCCGACTTCCGCACCCAGATGCCCGCCGCGCTGGCCTACCCGCTGCAGGGCCGCCGCTACAACTGGGCGTACCTCACCGACCCCGAGCCGCACATGAACAACCGCCGGATGGAGTGCGGGCGCGGCAAGGGCCTGGGCGGCTCCTCGCTGATCAACGGCATGTGCTACATCCGCGGCAACGCCATGGACTTCGACGGCTGGGCGAAAGAGAAGGGCCTGGAAGACTGGACCTACCTCGACTGCCTGCCGTACTTCCGCAAGGCGGAAACCCGCGACATCGGCCCCAACGACTACCACGGCGGCGACGGCCCGGTCAGCGTGACCACGCCCAAGGCCGGCAACAACCCGCTGTTCCACGCCATGGTCGAGGCCGGCGTGCAGGCCGGCTACCCGCGGACCGAAGACCTCAACGGCTACCAGCAGGAAGGCTTTGGCCCGATGGACCGCACCGTGACCCCCGAGGGCCGCCGCGCCAGCACCGCCCGCGGCTACCTGGACCAGGCCCGCGAGCGCGCCAACCTGACCATCGTCACCCACGCCCTGACCGACCGCATCCTGTTCAGCGGCAAGCGCGCCATCGGCGTCAGCTACCTGCTGGGGGACGACAATGCGCCGAAAGAGGCGCGTGCGCGCCGCGAAGTGCTGGTGTGCTCCGGCGCCATCGCCTCGCCGCAACTGCTGCAACGCTCCGGCGTCGGCCCGGCGACCGTGCTGCGCGACCTGGGCATCGAAGTGGTGCACGATCTGCCGGGCGTCGGCCAGAACCTCCAGGACCACCTGGAGATGTACCTGCAGTACGCCTGCAAGGAGCCGGTGTCGCTGTACCCGGCATTGCAGTGGTGGAACCAGCCGCAGATCGGCGCGCAGTGGATGTTCCTCGGTACCGGCCTGGGCGCCAGCAACCAGTTCGAGGCCGGCGGCTTCATCCGCACCCGCGAGGAGTTCGAATGGCCGAACATCCAGTACCACTTCCTGCCGGTGGCGATCAACTACAACGGCAGCAACGCGGTGAAGGAGCACGGCTTCCAGGCCCACGTCGGCTCCATGCGCTCGCCCAGCCGCGGGCGCATCCAGCTGACCTCGCGCGACCCGCGCAAGCACCCGAGCATCCTCTTCAACTACATGTCCTGCGAGCAGGACTGGCAGGAGTTCCGCGACGCCATCCGCATCACCCGCGAGATCATGGCGCAGCCGGCGCTGGACGCCTACCGCGGCCGCGAACTGAGCCCGGGGCTGGACAAGAAGAGCGACGCCGAACTGGACGCCTTCGTCCGCGAGCACGCGGAAACCGCCTTCCACCCCTCCTGCTCGTGCAAGATGGGCGAGGACGACATGGCGGTGGTCGATGGCCAGGGCCGCGTGCACGGCATGCAAGGGCTGCGCGTGGTGGATGCGTCGATCATGCCGCTGATCATCACCGGCAACCTCAACGCCACCACCATCATGATCGCCGAGAAGATCGCCGACCGCATCCGTGGCCGCCAGCCGCTGCCGCGCAGCACCGCGGACTACTACAAGGCCAACGGCGCGCCGGTGCGGGGCAAGCCGATGCGGGAATAGGGAAGGGCGCCACGAGTTGGCGCCTTTTCCTTTATATGGGTGGGAGCGATAAGGAAGTAACCGGCTGAATCCGGACTTTACGCCGGCACGAACTAGCCCCCTCTCCCTTCAGGGAGAGGGCTGGGGAGAGGGAAAAGCGATATCAGGGAGCGCAGGACTCGTCACCACTCCGAGCTGCTTCCAGCCAAAGAGGACTGTCCCTCACCCCCGCCGCGGCGGCACCGGCCGCGTCCGCCCGCTGCCATCGATGGCCACGAACACGAACACCGCCTCGGTGACCTTGCGCCACTCGCTGGACAGCGGATCGTCGCTCCACACTTCCACCAGCATGCGGATCGAGCTGCGCCCGACCTCCAGCGTCTGGGTATAGAAGGACAGCTGCGCGCCCACCGCCACCGGCACCAGGAAGGCCATGCGGTCGATCGCCACCGTGGCCACGCGGCCGCCGGCGATGCGGCTGGCCATGGCGGTGCCGGCGAGGTCCATCTGCGACACCAGCCAGCCGCCGAAGATATCGCCGAAACCATTGGTCTCGCGCGGCAGCGCGGTGATCTGCAGCGCCAGGTCGCCCTGCGGAATGGGGTCTTCTTGTTCAAGCTCGATCATAGGTAAGGGCCTCGTGCCCCGACGGTCTCGATTCAAGGAAAGGAAAAGCTCTCCCAAGAGTCCTGTAAAAGTGGTTTCCTACAGAAACTTGGGACAGCTTTCTGACCGACCCCGCGCATGTCGCATCGGCATTATATAGAGGCCGGCCTGCGGCAGCGACCGCAGAATGCCTGATGACAATGTTGCGCTGACGCGCTCCCATTTGCCATGGTTCGCCTTCGGCGTTCCCTGTCAGCGCCGCCAACCTGCCGAGAAGCCTTGCGATGCCTCCTGCCAATACCACCGCTGCCCGTCCGCTGACCCGCAGCGACTACAAGACCCTGTCCCTTTCCGCCCTGGGCGGCGCCCTGGAGTTCTACGACTTCATCATCTTCGTGTTCTTCGCCACCGTGGTCGGCAAGCTGTTCTTCCCCGCCGACATGCCCGAGTGGCTGCGCCAGTTGCAGACCTTCGGCCTGTTCGCCGCCGGCTACCTGGCGCGGCCGCTGGGCGGCATCGTCATGGCGCACTTCGGCGACCTGCTCGGGCGCAAGAAGATGTTCACCCTGAGTATCTTCCTGATGTCGGTGCCCACGCTGCTCATGGGCGTGCTGCCGACCTACGAGCAGATCGGCATCTGGGCGCCGCTGGCCCTGTTGCTGCTGCGCGTGGTGCAGGGCGCGGCCATCGGCGGCGAGGTGCCCGGGGCCTGGGTGTTCGTTTCCGAACACGTGCCGGCGCGCAACGTCGGCTTCGCCTGCGGCACCCTGACCGCGGGGTTGACCGCCGGCATCCTCATCGGCTCGCTGATGGCCACGGCGATCAACAGCTTCTACAGCGCCGACGAAGTGCTGGCCTACGCCTGGCGCATCCCCTTCCTGCTCGGCGGCATCTTCGGCCTGTTCTCCGTCTACCTGCGCCGCTGGCTGCACGAGACCCCGGTATTCGCCGAGCTGCAGCAGCGCAAGCAACTGGCCGACGAGGTGCCCCTGGGCGTGGTGGTGCGCGAGCACCGTCCGGCGGTGGCCATCTCCATGCTGCTCACCTGGCTGCTGTCGGCGGCCATAGTCGTGGTCATCCTCATGACGCCCTCCGTGCTGCAGTCGGTCTACGGCGTCCCGGCGGCCACCGCGCTCAAGGCCAACAGCCTGGCGATCATCTTCCTCACCGCGGGCTGCATCCTCGCCGGGCGCATCGTCGACCGCATCGGTGGCGGGCGTACCTTCATCGCTGGCAGCCTGCTGCTGGGCGCGACCTCATGGTTCTTCTACAGCAGCCTGAAGACCCACCCGGACTGGCTCTTCCCTTTATATGCGCTGGCCGGCCTGTGCGTCGGCATCGTCGGCGCCGTGCCCTACGTCATGGTCAAGGCCTTCCCGCCGGTGGTGCGCTTCAGCGGCCTGTCCTTCTCCTACAACCTGTCCTACGCCATCTTCGGCGGCCTCACGCCGATGGTCGTGGCGCTGCTGATGAAGGAAGACCCCATGGGCCCCGCCTACTATGTAGCCGCGTTGTGCCTGGTCGGCTTCCTCACTGGCTGCTTCCTGCTGCGCCAGGAGCGCCTGGCTGGCGAGGCCGCTCTGGTTGCAAATTGATCGTTCGGACAGCTTTTTCAGAAAAGATTCAAAAAGTCGTTGACGGGGGTTTTTAACTCCCTATAATGCGCACCACTCCCAGCGACGAAGCGCTGAAAGAGCTTGAAAATCAAGCACTTAAGCGGGTTCGAAGTTGAGAGTGGTGGTCAGGCCGGTGATTCACTTGCCGCCTTTGGGTTCGACAGCTGCTCCGGCAGCGAGCCAAAAGGAAGATCGCCGAGGTGCTTGACAGTGATTCTGATCGCTGTAGAATGCGCCTCCCGCTGATGAGAAGGTTTCCTTCGCTGAAGCGCAAGCGGTTGAGTAGGAACGAAAAATTCTGAAAATAACGCTTGACGAAATAAGAGGTTGGCGTAGAATGTGCGGCCTCGGTTGAGACGAAAGCCTTAACCAACTGCTCTTTAACAAGTTGAATCAAGCAATTCGTGTGGGTGCTTGTGAGCTAAGACTGGTGATCGCAAGATTATCAGCATCACAAGTAACACTCGTGAATTCGAGAGTTTTTTGCGATTGCTGAGCCAAGTTTAGGGTTTTCTCAAAA
>NZ_JWMC01000058.1:0-7129 GCF_000812405.1 Pseudomonas sp. PI1 | reverse complement strand
AAGCGGGAGAGGGGACCGTTGGGCAGAACGGGAGGCCATGCAGTCAGCCGGCCCCACCGTAATTTCCGGCTAAAGCCGCTCTCCCAGCCGGCACGGACAGCCCCCTCTCCCTTCAGGGAGAGGGCTGGGGAGAGGGTTACGGACTCCGCCGCCACTCCAGCGTTTGGCCTGGACTCCGCACCCCCTCCCTAACCCTCCCCCGCAAGCGGGAGAGGGGACCGTTGGGCAGAACGAGGGGCCATGCAGTCAGCCGGCCCCACCGTAATTTCCGGCTAAAGCCGCTCTCCCAGCCGGCACGGACGGCCCCCTCTCCCTTCAGGGAGAGGGCTGGGGAGAGGGTTACGGACTTCGCCGCCACTCCAGCGTTTGGCCTGGACTCCGCACCCCCTCCCTAACCCTCCCCCGCAAGTGGGAGAGGGGACCGTTGGGCAGAACGGGGGCCACGCAGTCAGCCGGCAGCTCCTGTTCGCGAGCAAGCTCGCTCCTACAGGTGCAGGGAGCCACGGGCTTTCCGTGCGCTCCGGACAGCCCCCTCTCCCTCTGGGAGAGGGTTGGGGTGAGGGTGACGGACTCCGCCACCATTCCAGCGTCCGACCTGGACCCGCCCTACCTCTTTTTGTATACAATCCCCCCTCCTTTTTCACCTCTCGCCAGGCCCCCCACGGCCTATCCAGGGCGTACACTGGTTGCCATCGCTCGTTCTACCCGGAGACTTTCCTTGCTCACCCATCTCGATTCCCAGGGCCGCGCCAACATGGTCGATGTCACCGACAAGGCGGTGACCTCCCGTGAAGCCGTGGCCGAAGCGCGGGTGCGCATGCGCCCGGAAACCCTGCGCCTGATCCAGGACGGCGGCCACCCCAAGGGCGACGTCTTCGCCGTGGCGCGCATCGCCGGCATCCAGGCGGCCAAGCGCACCCATGAACTCATCCCGCTGTGCCACCCGCTGCTGCTCACCAGCGTCAAGGTCGAGCTGCAGGCCGACGGCGAGGATGCCGTGCGCATCGAGGCGCGCTGCAAGCTGGCCGGGCAGACCGGCGTGGAGATGGAGGCGCTGACCGCCGCCAGCGTCGCCGCGCTGACCATCTACGACATGTGCAAGGCCGTGGACAAGGGCATGACCATCGAGGGCGTGCGCCTGCTGGAGAAGCTCGGCGGCAAGAGCGGCCACTACCGTGCGGAGGAGGGCCGATGATCCGCGTGCAATACTTCGCCCGTTACCGCGAGGCCCTCGGCCTGGACGGCGAGCAGCTGGGCTGGAGCGAGGCCTTCGCCAGCGTCGACGGCCTGCGCGAGCACCTGCTGCAACGCGGCGGCGCCTGGCAGGTGCTGGCCGAGCAGAACCTGATGTGCGCGCGCAACCAGGAGTTGTGCGCCCTCGACGAGCCCCTCGCCGATGGCGACGAGGTGGCCTTCTTCCCCACCGTCACCGGAGGCTGAGGCCATGGCCGTGCGCGTCCAGGAAAGCCCCTTCGACCCCGGCGCCGAGGTCAACGCGCTGCATGCCGCCAACGTCGGCATCGGCGCGGTGGTCGGCTTCGTCGGCTACGTGCGTGACTTCAACGACGGCCGCGAGGTCGGCGGCATGTTCCTCGAACACTACCCGGGCATGACCGAGAGGGCCCTGGAGAAGATCGCCGGGCAGGCCCGGGAGCGCTGGCCGCTGCTGCGCCTGGAGATTCTCCACCGCATCGGCCGCCTGGAGCCGGGCGAACCCATCGTCTTCGTCGGCACCGCCAGCGCCCACCGCCAGGCGGCGTTCGACGCCTGCAACTTCGTCATGGACTACCTCAAGACCCGCGCGCCCTTCTGGAAGAAGGAAGACACCGCCGAAGGCCCGCGCTGGGTGGAAGGCCGCTGCAGCGACCAGGCCGCGGCGCAGCGCTGGGACAAATAGTCGCGCTACCTCTTCCGAGGAATGGGCAGGCCAGCCGCCGAGGCGCAGGCTGGCCGCAGTCTCATCCTTCCCCGGAGGCAGCCATGAGCCACCTGGCCACGCAGGACTTCCAGAGCCTGCAGATCGCCGTGCTGACCGTCAGCGACACCCGCACCCTGCAAACCGACGATTCCGGCCAGACCCTGGCCGACGCCCTGCGCGAGGCTGGCCACGTGCTGGCCGAGCGGCGCCTGGTGGTGGACGACATCCACCAGATCCGCGCGGTGGTCTGCGCCTGGATCGCCGACCCGCGCATCCAGGTCGGGCTGATCACCGGCGGCACCGGCTTCACCGCCCGCGACAACACCCCGCAGGCCGTCGAGCCGCTGCTGGAGCGGCGCGTCGAGGGCTTCGGCGAACTCTTCCGCCAGGTCTCCCTGGGCGAGATCGGCACCTCCAGCATCCAGTCGCGGGCCCTGGCCGGCGTCACCAACGGCACCCTGGTCTGCTGCCTGCCCGGCTCGCCCGGCGCCTGCCGCACCGCCTGGCGGGAAATCCTCGCCGCGCAGCTGGACAGCCGCACCCGGCCGTGCAACTTCGTGCCGCACCTGAAGACCCCGCCCAGGCCCGAGGGCGGTTGCGGCGGCGGCGCCTGTGCCTGCGGCAGCCGGTCATGAGCGGCTGCGGCTGTGACGGCCACGGCCTGAAACCGGTGGACGAGGCCCTGGCCGAGCTGCTGGCGCGCGCCCCGGCGCCGCCGGCGGTGGAATCCGTGGCCCTGGCCGATGCCCTCGGCCGGGTGCTGGCTAGCGACCTGGTAGCCCCCTGCGACCTGCCGCACTGGGACAACAGCGCGATGGACGGCTACGCCCTGCGCGCGGCCGACGTGCCGGCGGGCGGCGGCAGCCTGGCGCTGGCCGGCTGCATCGCCGCCGGCGAGGCGGGCGACCAGGCGCTGCCGGCGGGCTGCGCCGTGCGCATCTTCACCGGCGCGCCCTTGCCGCCAGGGGCCGACAGCGTGGTGGCCCAGGAGGATTGCCGGGCCGAAGGCGACCGCGTGTGGCTGCCGGCGGTCACGCTGGGCAGCCATGTGCGCCGCCGCGGCGAGGAGCTGCGCCAGGGCGCGCCGCTGTTGCGCGCCGGACTCCGCCTGCGGCCCCAGGAACTGGGCCTGCTGGCCGCCGTGGGCCAGGCCCGGGTGCCGGTGTACCGGCGCCTGCGCGTATGCCTGCTGAGCAGCGGCGACGAGCTGCGCGAGCCCGGCCAGTCGCTGGCGCCGGGGCAGATCTACAACGCCAACCGCTTCAGCCTCGGCGCCCTGCTGCGCCAATGGGGCCTGGACGTACAGGAATACGAAGTGCTGGTCGACACCCTGGCCGCCAGCCGCGACGCCCTGGAGCTGGCCGCCGCCGAATGCGACGTGCTGATCAGCAGCGGCGGCGTCTCGGTGGGCGAGCGCGACCATCTCAAGCAGGCGGTCGGCGCCCTCGGCGAACTGCACCTGTGGCGCCTGGCGATGCAGCCGGGCAAGCCGCTGGCCTTCGGCAGCGTGGCCGGCAAGCCCTGGCTGGGCCTGCCGGGCAACCCGGCGGCGGCGCTGGTCACCGCCCTGGTGGCGGCGCGGCCCTTCCTGCGCCGCGCCCAGGGGCTGGCCGAGACCGCGCTGGCGCCGCTGAACCTGCCGGCGGCCTTCGCCTGGCCGCAGCCGAACAAGCGCCGCCAATACCTGCGGGCGCGCCTGGCGACCGACGCCAGCGGCGCCAGCCGGGTGGAAATCCACCCGCAGCAGGGCTCGGCGATGCTGCTGGCCGCCAGCTGGGCCGACGGCCTGGCGGTGGTGGAGGCGGGGCGCACCCTCGCCGCCGGCGAGCCCGTGGCCTACCTGCCGTTCAGCGAACTGTACGGCTGACGTCAGCCCTGGCCGCCGGCCTCGCCGAGGCGCGGCGGCCGTTCCATGCAAGGGGGAAGCATGCAACTGGTATGTCCGGCGGGCAGCCTGCCCGCCCTCAAGTCGGCGCTGCGCGAAGGCGCCGACGCCATCTACGTGGGTTTCCGCGACGACACCAACGCCCGCCACTTCGCCGGGCTGAACCTCGACGACCGCCAATTGCAGGAGGGCCTGGGACTGATCCGCGCGGCCGGCCGGCAGCTCTACCTGGCGGTCAACACCTACCCCGGCGCCGCCGGCTGGCCGCGCTGGCAGCGGGCGGTGGACCACGCCGCCGAACTGGGCGTGGACGCGCTGATCGCCGCCGACTGCGCGGTGCTCGGCTACGCCGCACGGCGCCACCCGGACCTGGCGCTGCACCTGTCGGTGCAGGGCTCGGCGACCAATGTCGCGGCGCTGGCCTTCTACCACGAGCGCTACGGCATCCGCCGCGCGGTGCTGCCGCGGGTGCTGTCGCTGGCCCAGGTGCGCCAGGTGGCGGCGAACAGCCCGGTGCCGGTGGAGGTCTTCGCCTTCGGCAGCCTGTGCATCATGGCCGAGGGGCGCTGCCACCTGTCCTCCTACGTCACCGGCGAGTCGCCGAACCTCTGCGGCGTCTGCTCGCCGGCCAAGGCGGTGCGCTGGAGCGAGGAGCCCGAGGGGCTGACCTCGCGCCTGAACGAAGTGCTGATCGACCGCTACGCGCCGGGCGAGCCGGCCGGCTACCCGACCCTCTGCAAGGGCCGCTTCGTGGTCGACGGCCAGCGCTTCCATGCCCTGGAGGAGCCCACCAGCCTCAATACCATCGACCTCATCCCACAGCTGGCGCAGATCGGCGTGGCGGCGGTGAAGATCGAGGGCCGCCAGCGCAGCCCGGCCTACGTCGAGCAGGTCACCCGCGTCTGGCGCCAGGCGCTGGACAGCTGGCGCCGCGCGCCGGAGCGCTACCAGCCGCAGGCGCAGTGGCAGGCCGCGCTGGAGAAACTTTCCGAAGGCCACCAGACCACCCTGGGCGCCTACCATCGTTCCTGGCAGTGAGGGAAAGCCTGATGAAACTCAGCCTGGGGCCGGTGCTGTTCTACTGGGACCGCCGGACACTCCTGGACTTCTACGCGCAGATGGCCGAACAGCCGCTGGACGCCATCTACCTCGGCGAGACCGTGTGCTCCAAGCGCCGCGCCCTGTCGCTGGACGACTGGCTGGGCCTGGGCCGCGAGTTGGCGCAGCAGAGCGGGGCGGAAATCCTCCTCTCGGGGCTGGCGCTGATCGAGGCGGCCTCCGAGCTGTCGGCGCTGCGCCGGCTGTGCGGCAACGGCGAGCTGCGGGTGGAGGCCAACGACATGGGCGCGGTGCAGATACTGCATGGGCTGGGCGTGGAATTCGTCGGCGGCCCGGCGCTGAACCTGTACAACGGCCATGCCCTGGCCGAACTGCACGGCTGCGGCCTGCGCCGCTGGGTGCCGCCGGTGGAATGCTCCGGCGAGCAGGTGCTGGCGGTGCTGGAGCAGGCCCGGGAGCTGGGCCTGGAGGACCTGGAAACCGAGGTGTTCGCCTACGGCCACCTGCCCCTGGCGTACTCCGCGCGCTGCTTCACCGCCCGCGCGGAGAACCGGCCCAAGGACGACTGCCAGTTCTGCTGCCAGAACTACCCGGAGGGGATGTCGATGCTCAGCCAGGAAGGCGCGCCGCTGTTCACCCTCAACGGCATCCAGACGATGTCCGGCGAGCCGGGCAACCTGCTGGCCGACTACGCCTCGCTGCGCGACTGCGGCGCCGACATGCTGCGCCTGAGCCCGCGGGCGCAGGGCATGGTGGAAGTGGTCCAGGCCTTCGACCGGGTGCGCCGCGGCGCCGCGCCGCCGCTGGCGGTGGAAGGTTGCAACGGTTACTGGCATGGCCGCCCCGGCATGCTGCGCAGCGATGAGGTGAACCTGTGCTGAATCTCGAAACCGGCGCCCTGCGCGCCGCCGAACGCCTGTTGCCGCTGGCCGCGCGGGTGCCCGCGCCGCTGCAGCGGGCGGTGCTGCAACGCGCCGCCAACCGCCTGTTCGCAGCGCCCCTGGCGGCCGGGGACTTCGACCTGCTGGAGGGCCACTGGCTGCGCCTGGAGGTGAGCGACCTGGGCCTGGGCTGGAACCTCACCCGCGGCCGCAACGGCCTGCAACTGGCCGAGGGCCCGGTGCCCAGCGTGACTATCCGCGGCGGCTGGCGCGACTTCCTGCTGCTGGCCGGGCGCCAGGAGGACCCCGACACCCTGTTCTTCCGCCGCCGCCTGGTGATCGAGGGCGACACCGAACTGGGCCTGGCGCTGAAGAACCTGATCGACAGCCTCGACCCCGACAGCCTGCCGCCGTGGCTGTGGAACGGCCTGCAGCGCGCCGCCCGCGGCGTGCAGGCGCAGCAGGCCTGAGGAGGGACTCAGGCGCTGCTGAGCAGGAGGAACTGCAGTTCCTCGTAGAGCATCTCGAAGTCGTCGAGCGAACTGCTTTCGCCGTAGCGCTTGCGCAGCCCGTAGTCGGTGAGGGTGAGCGCGTGCGCCGGGCTCACCCCATGGCGCGCCAGGCAGCCGCGCACGCAGTGCAGGTGGCAGCCGTCCAGGGCGAGGATCGGCCGGCCGGAGCAGGCCTTCTTCACCAGCGGCGGCACGTCGCCGCCGACGCCGGCGATGCAGGACATCTCCGCCAGGCCATCGCGGTCCAGGCGCAGGGCCAGGTCGTTGGCCAGCTGGGCCAGGTTGGAACAGCCGGAACAGGAATACACGAGGGGCAACTGGGACTTCGGGTGCATGACGACCTCCGCGCAGTGAGTGCGCAGTGTCCGGCGGCGGCCAGGCGCGGCGACATGACCTGCGTCAATTCGTGCTGACGGCTACTCCTGTGGAGGTATGAGGGTTTTACATGGGGCCCCGGATCGCGCCGGTATGTCCGGTTATCGCGGACAAGGTCCGCTCCTACGGAGGAGGAATACCGTACCTCCCGGTAACCTGTAGGAGCGGGCCCTGCCCGCGAATCGCGCGCAGGGCGCGCTCCTACAGGGGAATGGCGTGGGTGGGGTGGCGTAAGCGGATCTTATCCGCGAATCGCGCCGTTGGTTCCGGCCATCGCGGACAAGGTCCGCCTACGGGGGAGGAATACCGTACCTCCCGGTAACCTGTAGGAGCGGGCCCTGCCCGCGAATCGCGCGCAGGGCGCGCTCCTACAAGGGAGTGGCGTGGGTGGGGCGGATCTCATCCGCGAATCGCGCCGGTGGTTCCGGCCATCGCGGACAAGGTCCTACGGTGCCAGGAAGCACGGCTTTTCGTAGGATGGCGTTGAGCGAAGCGATAC
>NZ_JWMC01000057.1:0-69782 GCF_000812405.1 Pseudomonas sp. PI1 | reverse complement strand
GCCTAATACATAGATGCAGTCGGGTTTTCATGTTCAAAAGCGGGTTGACGGTGGGGGTGAGTCCATACATAGGAGCGCGCCCTGCGCGCGAATCGCGGGCAGGGCGCGCTACAGCCGGGACAACGGCGGATAACGCCGTAGGCGTTATGCGCCCTACGGGGAATGGCGTGGGTGGGGGGACGTAGCGGATCTCATCCGCGAATCGCGCCGGGACGTCCGGCTATCGCGGACAAGGTCCTACGGTTCCAGGAAGCACGGCTTTTCGTAGGATGGCGTTGAGCGGAGCGATACCCATCACTCCGGCAGCATGGGTATCGCAAGCTCAACCCATCCTACGAAAAGCACCTCGGCGCAAGACAGTTGCTCCTACGACCGTGCTTTCCTGGACACGTAGGAGCGGACTCCGTCCGCGATTCGCGGTTATTTGCGGCGCTTGAGCTGGTCGTGCAACTGCGTCGGCAACCCGCGGATGATCAGCATGTCGCGCTCTTCGTCGTACTCCACCTTGCTGCCTAGCAGGTGCGCCTCGAAGCTGATCGACAGCCCTTCGGCGCGACCGGTGAAGCGGCGGAACTGGTTGAGGGTGCGCTTGTCCGCGGGGATTTCCGGGGCCAGGCCGTAGTCCTTGTTGCGGATGTAGTCGTAGAAGGCCCGCGGCGCCTGGTCGTCCATCAGCTCGGAGAGCGCGTCCAGGGCCATCGGCTCGCCCAGGCGCGCCTGGCTGGTGGCGTAGTCGACCAGGGTGTCGGTCTTCTCGCGGGCCTGCTCTTCGGGCAGGTCCTCGCTTTCCACGTAGTCGCTGAAGGCCTTGAGCAGGGTGCGCGTCTCGCTGGGGGCGTCGACGCCTTCCTGGCAGCCGATGAAGTCGCGGAAGTAGTCCGAGACCTTCTTGCCGCCCTTGCCCTTGATGAACGAGATGTACTGCTTGGAGGTCTTGTTGTTGCGCCATTCCGAGCAGTTGATCCGCGCCGCCATGTGCAACTGGCCCAGGTCCAGGTGGCGCGAGGGCGCCACTTCCAGCGCCTCGGTCACCGCCACGCCCTCGCTGTGGTGCAGCAGGGCGATGCTCAGGTAGTCGGTCATGCCCTGCTGGTAGTGGCAGAACAGCACGTGGCCGCCGGTGGAGAGGTTGGACTCCTCCATCAGGCTCTTCAGGTGCTCCACGGCCTGGCGGCTGAAGGCGACGAAGTCCTTACCGCCGTCCAGGTACTCGGCCAGCCAGCCGCTGAACGGGTAGGCGCCGGACTCCTCCTGGAACAGGCCCCAGGCCTTGTTCGGCTTGGCGTTGTAGCTTTCGTTGAGGTCGGCCATGAGGTTCTCGATGGCCTGGGAGTCGCCCAGTTCGGCGTCGCGCGCGTGCAGCGTGGCGGGGTTGCCGTCGGGCTTCTTGTCGATCAGGTGGACGATGGCGTGACGAATCGGCATCTCGGGCTCGGCTCTGGACGATGGTGGCAAAGCCGCCAGTTTACCCGAGCGCGACGCGCCACGCTCACCCGGCCTTGTCCAGCGGCGCCTCGCCGTCGCGCTCGCGGCGGTTGCGGCGCAGCTGGCGCAGGCGGCGGATCACGTAGTTCAGGTGCAGGTGCAGCTCGTACAGCTCGTTGTAGTACGACAGCGGCACCTCCACCCGCGACAGCTCGGCCTCCAGGCTCTCCAGGCGCTCGATCTCGCGGCTGAGTTCCGCGCTGCCGGTGTGCTCGTCCAGGCGCCGGTCGATTTCCCGCAGGTAGCGGTACCAGCGGTAGATGCGTGCGCGGATGCGCCAGCGGTACAGCGGGCCGATGGACTTGAACAGCGGGATGAGGATGGCGATGAAGGGGATCAGCAGGATGATGTAGCGGTCGGCCAGGGAGGCGATGCGGAACGGCAGGAAGCGCTGCAGCAGCGGCAGGCCGCTCTTGTAGTAGCGCTCGGCGTCCTCGTTCAGGCGCAGGGTGCGCGGCTCGGCGGCGGGGAAGGCGCCGGGGGCGTCGAGCAGGCTGCCCTGGCGCATCGCCTGGCGCGCGGCCTGGAGGATCAGCGGCGTCAGCGCCGGGTGGAAACGGTCGTTGATCACCAGGGTGGCCACCGGCGACAGGGTGGTCAGGTTGCGGTGCGGCACGTTGTGTTCCAGGTTCAGCAGGCCTTCGCCCACCTCCAGGCGCTTGAGGAAGCGCAGGCGCGCCTCGTAAGCGTCGGCGCGGCGGAAGCCGGCCAGCAGCAGCTGCTCGCTGGCGGCCAGGCGCTGGATCAGCGGGTTGTCCGCCGGGCCGACGAAGAAGGCGGCGTCCAGGCTGCCGGCCAGCAGCGCGTCGGCGGCGCTGTCGCCGCCGCTGGCCTGCCAGCCGGCGGGGTGCTGTTCGTCGCCGATGCCGTTGGCCTGGAGGATGGCCGCGGTGATCGCCTCGGTGCCGCTGCCGCGGCTGCCCAGGGCCACGCGCAGGGGCAGCAGGTCGGCGATGCGGTCGATGTGCACGTCGCGGCGTTGAAACAGCCACAGCGGCTCCTGGAACATGGCGCCGAGGGTCTGCAGGCGCTGCCGTTGCCCGGCGGCGAGCTGGCGTTCCTGGCCGCTCTGCACCAGGGCGATGTCCACGCCGCTGTGCTCGTCCAGCAGCAGGTCCATGTTCTGCCGCGAGCCGGCGCTGGGCACCAGCTTCAGCTCGAAGCCCTGTTCGGCCAGCTCGGCCCGCAGCTTTTCGCCGAAGGCCGCGTAGCCGCCGTCAGGGGCGCCGGTGGCGAGGGTCGCGCTCATCGGCGGCGGCGGCGCGACGAAGTAGAAGACCGCGGCCACCAGGGCAGCCAGCACGGGCACTATCCACAGGTTGGCGCGCACCAGGATGGCGAGGTCGCGGAGCATGTTGAGCAGGCGTTGCATGGTCTGATTCCCGGCCGGCGTTCCTTCAGGATAGCCAGCCTGGCGCGGGCGCACCCCGGAAGCGGGTATCATCGCCGGCTGGATCAGACAGCGGGACAGCAGGCGCATGCGCATCCTCCACACCTCCGACTGGCACCTCGGCCAGCACTTCATGGGCAAGAGCCGCGAGGCCGAGCACCGCGCCTTCTGCCGCTGGCTGGTGGAGCGGGTGCGCGAGCACGCGGTGGACGCGGTGATCATCGCCGGCGACGTGTTCGACACCGGCGCGCCGCCCAGCTACGCCCGTGAGCAGTACAACCGCTTCATCGTCGAACTGCGCGAGACCGGCGCCAGCCTGGTGGTGCTGGGCGGCAACCACGACTCGGTGGCCATGCTGGAGGAATCCCGCGAGTTGCTGGCGGTGCTCGGCACGCGGGTGATCGCCGCCGCCGGGGCCGACCTCGACCGGCAGTTGCTGGTGCTGCCGCAACGCGACGGCACGCCGGGCGCGGTGCTCTGCGCCATTCCCTTCCTGCGCCCGCGCGACCTGCTGGCCAGCCAGGCCGGGCAGAGCGCCCAGGACAAGCAGCTGGCCCTGCAACAGGGCATCCAGGCGCATTACCAGGCACTGTTCGCCCTGGCCGAGGCCAAGCGCGCCGAACTCGGTGGCAAGCTGCCGATAGTCGCCACCGGGCACCTGACCACGGTCGGCGCCAGCGCCAGCGAGTCGGTGCGGGAAATCTACGTCGGCAGCCTGGAAGCCTTCCCCACCAGCGCCTTCCCGGCGGCGGACTACATCGCCCTGGGGCACATCCACCGGCCGCAGAAGGTCGGCGGCCTGGAGCACATCCGCTACTGCGGCTCGCCCATCGCCCTGAGCTTCGACGAGGCGCGACAGGCCAAGGAAGTCTTGCTGGTGGACCTCGACGAAAGCGGCCTGCGCGCGGTGACGCCGCTGGCCGTGCCCTGCTTCCAGCCCTTGCAGTCGCTGGCCGGCGACCTCGACAGCCTGCCCGCGGCGCTGGCCGAAGCCGCCAACCTGGGCACGCCGGAACGCCCGGTGTGGGTGGAAGTGCTGGTGCGCAGCGACGACTACCTGAACGACCTGCAGGCGCGCCTGGAGAAGCTCTGCGAGGAGTTGCCGGTGGAAGTGCTGCGCACCCGCCGCGAACGTGGTAGCCAGCAGGTGGGGCTGTTCGGCGAGGCGCGCGAGACCCTCGACGAACTCTCCGCCGAGGACGTCTTCGAACAACGCCTGGATGCCGAGGACCTGGCGCCGCCGCTGCGCCAGGAACTGGCCGGGCTGTACCGCCAGGTGGTCGCCGAACTGCAGGAGGAGCAAGCCTGATGCGCATCCTCAGCCTGCGTCTGAAGAACCTCAACTCGCTCAAGGGCGAGTGGAAGATCGACTTCGCCGCCGAGCCCTTCGCCGGCAACGGCCTGTTCGCCATCACCGGGCCCACCGGCGCCGGCAAGACCACCCTGCTGGACGCCATCTGCCTGGCCCTGTACCACCGCACGCCGCGCATGAACACGTTGTCGCAGAGCGGCAACGAGCTGATGACGCGGCACACCGCCGACTGCCTCGCCGAGGTCGAGTTCGAGGTCAGGGGCCGCCGCTATCGTGCCTTCTGGAGCCAGCGCCGGGCCCGCGACAAGGTCGACGGCGCTCTGCAGGCGCCCAAGGTGGAACTGGCGCGCATCGAGGCCGCCGGCGGCGAAGGGGAAATCCTCACCGACAAGATCAACGACAAGCTGCGCCAGACCGAGCAGCTCACCGGCCTCGACTTCGGCCGCTTCACCAAATCCATGCTGCTGGCCCAGGGCGGTTTCGCCGCCTTCCTCGAAGCCAGCGCCAACGACCGCGCGGCCCTGCTGGAAGAACTCACCGGCACCGAAATCTACGGGCTGATTTCCCAGCGCGTGTACGAGCGCAGCAAGGCGGCGCAGAACGATCTGGAGCTGCTGAAGAGCCGTGCCGAAGGCATGGAGCTGCTCAGCGAGGAACAGCGCGGCGAACTGCAGGCCGAGGCCGAACGCCTGCTGGCCGAGGAAGCGCCGTTGCTCCAGCGCCAGGCCGAATTGCAGGCCCAGCGCCGCTGGCGCGAAGACCTTTCTCGCGCCGAACAACAGCACCAGCAGGCCGCCGCGCGCGAGCAGCAGGCCCGCGATGCCTTGCTCCAGGCGGCCCCCGACCTGCAGCGCCTGGCCGCCAGCGAGCCGGCGGCGCGCCTGCAGCCCCTGCATGCGGCCTGGCAGCAGGCCCGCCAAGCGCTGGAGCGGGACGAAAGCGGCCTGGCGGACCTGCAGCGCCAGCAGCGGGACTGCGCGGAGCAGGCCGTGCGCAGCCTGTGGCAGGCCAGCCAGTACAGCGCGCAGTGGGCGGGGCAGCGCCAGCGCGCCATTGATGAACTCGCTACGCAGCGCCACGAAGTGCAGGCGCAACTCGCCGCGCACCCGCAACGCGCCCGCCTGGGCGAACTGCTGGGGGGCTGGCGTGCGCAATTCGCCCAGCGCGAACAGCTCGGCGGCGAACTGCAGGGCGCCCGCGCACGCCTGGAGCAGGAAGCCTCCGCCATCCAATCCTTGCACGGCCAACTCACCGCCCAGGGCCAGGCCCTGGCCGACGCCGGGCAGGCGCTGGAAGCAGCGCGCCAGGCCGAGGCTCAGCAGCAGACGCGCTCGCAGGACCTGCTGCAAGGCGCCGGCGAAAGCGCCCTGCGCGAACGCTGGCAGCAACTGCAGCAGCAGGGTAGGGCGTTGGACCGCCTGCAACAGCTGGCGCAGAGCCGCGAACAGGCCAACGCGCAGGCTGCCCGCCTGCAACCCCAGCTCGATTCGCTGCAGCAACGCCAGGCGCAGAAGGAAGCCGCGATCGCCGAACTGCGCGAGCGCTACAAGGCGCTGAAGCAGCAGGTCGCCGACAAGGAGAAACTGCTGGAGCAGGAGCAGCGCATCCAGGCCCTGGAGGCCTACCGCGCGCAACTGCAGCCCGGCGAGGCCTGCCCGCTGTGCGGCTCCCACGAACACCCGGCCATCGCCAGCTACCAGGCGCTGGACGTGTCGCAGACGCGCCGCGCCCTCGGCGAATGCCGCGCGGCCCTGGCCGCTCTGGAAAGCGACGGCGTGGCGCTGCGCGACGAACTCTCCGACGTGACGGCCCAGGCGGCCCAGGCTCGGCAGCAACTGGAGCAACTGCGCGAACAACTGCACCAGCTCGATACGGAATGGCAGCGTCAGTCGGCCGAGCAGAACCTCGCCATCGAGGATGCCACCGGCCTGGCCGCGATCCGCCAGGCCCAGGAGCAGGCCCTGGCCGACCTGCAGGAACGCCTGGCGGCGCTCGATGCGCTCAAGGGCGAATTGCAGCAGGCCGCGAGCGCCCGCGAGAGCGCCGAGCGCAGCCATGCGGCCGCGTTGCAGCAGGAGGCTTTGCTGCATCGTGACCTGGACAACGCACAGCAGCGCCAGGCGGAACAGCAGCAACGCCTGGAGCAACTGCAAACCCAGGCCGAACGCCAGGCCGCCGAACTGCTGGCCAGCCTCGACGGTTTCGCCGCCGCCTTGCCTGAGCAAGGCGCTGCCTGGTTGGCCGAGCGCGAAGGCGAATGGCGCGCCTGGCAGCAGGCCCTGCAACGGGACCAGCAACTGCAGGAGGCCGAGCGCGAAGCCCGGCGCCTGCTGCAGGAAGCCGAAGCCCAGGCCGGGCAGTGGCGCGAACGCTGGAGCGCCAGTGGCGAGCCGGCATTGCCGGAGCCGGCGCCCGAGGCGCAGCCGCAACAGGCCCTGCAAGCGGCGGAGGCGGCCCTACAGGCGGCGCAGCGCCAGGCCGATGCGCTGCTCGGCCGCGAGCAGAGCCTCGCCGCGCACCTGGAGCAGGCGCGCACGACTCTGGCCGAATGCGAGCGAGCCTGGCAGCAGGCGTTAGCTGAAAGCCCGTTCGCCGACCTGGCGGCCTTCCTCGCCGCGTTGCTGGAAGATGGCGAGCGCCAGCGCCTGGGCGAACTCAAGACGCGCCTGGACACCGCGCTGACCGAAGCCGTGGCGTTGCGCGTCGCCGCCGAGGAAGCCGAGCGCCAACTGCGCGCGCAACCGCTGGGCGAACTGGAGCTACCGGCCCTCGACGAGCAGTTGCAGGCCCTCGCCACCCAGCTGCGCGAACTGGGCCAGCGCCAGGGCGAAGTACGCGCGCAACTGCAAGGCGACGACGCCCGCCGCGCCAGCCAGCAGGCGCTGTTCGCCGAGATCGCCGCACAGGAGGCGCACCACGACCTCTGGCAGCGCCTGAACGGCCTGATCGGTTCCGCCGATGGCGCCAAGTACCGGCGCTTTGCCCAGGGCCTGACCCTCGACCACCTGGTGCACCTGGCCAACCGGCAACTGCAGCGCCTGCACGGCCGCTACCAACTGGCGCGGCGCGGCGACGGCGAGCTGGAACTGGAGGTGGTGGACACCTGGCAGGGCGACGTCGCCCGCGACTGCCGCACCCTTTCCGGCGGCGAGAGCTTCCTGGTCAGCCTGGCGCTGGCCCTGGCGCTGTCCGACCTGGTCAGCCACAAGACCAGCATCGATTCGCTGTTCCTCGACGAAGGCTTCGGCACCCTCGACGGCGAGACCCTGGAAGTGGCGCTGGACGCCCTCGACAGCCTCAACGCCAGCGGCAAGAGCATCGGCGTGATCAGCCACGTCGAGGCGCTCAAGGAACGCATTCCCGTGCAACTCAAGGTGCACAAAGGTGTCGGTATGGGGTACAGCCGCCTCGACGCGTGCTTCGCCGTGCAATCCTGAGCCTTGCCCGGCGTCATTGCGCCGCACGTTGGGCGGCGCGACGACTTGCAATCGAAGCGCGGCGAGGTAGGCTCAAGAGCGCACTCTTGGCCGTAAGAGGAATAACGCAGGGAGTGCGTCAGGCTCGTCCCGGACCGCCAGTTTCGGCACGCACAGGGGCGGCATCCACAAGACCCCTTGAGGTGATCGAGATGAAGAAAACCGCAGCCACTGCGAAGAAACCCGCTGCACCCAAGACCGTCGCCAGCAAGCCGGCTGCGGCCAAGCCGGCCGCTGCCAAACCCGCTGCTGCGAAACCTGCCGCGGCGAAGAAGCCGGCAGCGAAGAAACCCGCCGCCAAACCGGCGGCTGCCGCCAAGCCCGCCGCCGCGGCCAAGCCGGCACCGCGCCGCGCCCCGGCCCTGGCCACCCCGTCGGACCTGTCCAGGGACGCCACCCGCGACCTCAGCGCGGCCCTGAGCCGCCTGCTGGCCGACGTCTTCGCCCTGTACCTGAAGACCAAGAACTTCCACTGGCACGTGAGCGGCCCGCACTTCCGCGACTACCACCTGCTGCTGGACGACCAGGCCACCGAAATCTTCGCCATGACCGACCCGATCGCGGAGCGCGTGCGCAAGATCGGCGGCAACACCATCCGCTCCATCGGCCACATCGGCCGCCTGAAGCGCATCGCCGACAACGACGCCGAGTTCGTCCAGCCGCTGGACATGCTGGCCGAGCTGCAGGAAGACAACAAGTCGCTGACCGCCTACATGCGCGAAGTCCACGACCTGTGCGACGAGTACCACGATATCGCCACCGCCAGCCTCATCGAGAACTGGATCGACGAGACCGAGCAGCGCACCTGGTTCCTCTTCGAGACCAGCCGCCGCGGGGATGTGACGGGGCATTGAGGGTGCATGGCTGAAGAGAGGAGGGCCCCTTTTGCAGGGGCCTTTTTCTTTGGCGCGGGGGGAGGTTTCTGCGTGGCTTGCGGGTGTGGCTCCCTCTCCCTAACCCTCTCCCTGAAGGGAGAGGGGACCGTTGGGCAGATGCTGATGCTTTGGAGTCAGCCGGCCACACAGAGACTGCCGGCTGAAACCAAGCCTTTTCTCGGCACGGACAAGCCCCCTCTCCCTTCAGGGCGGGGCGCGCAGCCGAGGGCTGGGGAGAGGGAGCGGACTTGACGTTGCTCCAGCGCTTCACCTTCGCTCATTCTCTTCCCTGCATTTGTGTCGACCTGCTTTCCGGTTGACACCCCCACACAGCAAGCCGAAAAAGAAGAACCACCCCAGGAGACTCCCCCATGCTGCTCCACGCCCCCACCTCGACCCTCCTCCTCATCGACATCCAGGAACGCCTGTTCCCCGCCATCCACGACGCCGAGGCGCTGCTGCAGCACAGCGCCTGGCTGCTGGCCGTGGCGCAGCGCCTGGGCGTGCCGGTGCTGGCCACCGAGCAGTACAGCAAGGGCCTGGGTCCGACCCTGGCGCAGCTGCGCGAGCACCTGCCGGCCGCGGCCATCCTGGAGAAGATCGCCTTCTCCGCGGTGGCCGACCCTGGTCTGCTGCAACTGCCCGGCGGCGAGCGCCGGCAGTTCGTGGTGTGTGGCACCGAGGCCCATGTCTGCGTGCTGCAGAGCGTGCTCGGCCTGCTGGCCGAGGACCGCGAGGTCTACGTGGTGGCCGAGGCGGTCGGCTCGCGGCGCCCGGAGGACAAGGCCCTGGCCCTGGAGCGCATGCGCCAGGCCGGCGCGGTGATCGTCAACCGTGAGATGGTCGCCTTCGAATGGCTGGAGCGCGCCGGCAGCGAGACCTTCCGCGCCGTCAGCCGCGAGTTCATCCGCTAGTCAGCGGTACCAGGCGGCGCGCGCCTCTGCGTCGAGGAAGGTCCAGGCGACGAAGCGGCTCTGCTTCTGCCCCTGGGCCATGTCCAGGGTGCGCACCTGCAGCGCGCCGGCCTTCTTCAGGGCGCGGCGGAAGTCGTCGAGGTTGCCGGCCTTGGACACCAGCGAGCTGAACCACTGCACCTGCTGCGCCACTTCGCGGCTTTCGCTGGCCATGCGCTTGAGGAAGGCGATCTCGCCGCCCTCGCACCACAGCTCGTTGCTCTGCCCGCCGAAGTTCAGCAGCGGCAGCTTGCGCGAGGGGTCGAGCTTGCCGAGGTTCTTCCACTTGCGCCGGCTGCCGGCGCGGGCTTCCTCGGGGGAGGCGTGGAACGGCGGGTTGCACAGGCTGGCGTGGAAGCGTTCGTCGGCGTGCAGCAGGCCGTGGAAGATGTGCTGCGGCTCGCTCTGCTGGCGCAGCTCGATGGCCTCGGCCAGGCCCGGGTTGCCCAGCACTATGTTGTGCGCCGAGGCCAGGGCGGCGGGTTCGATGTCGGCGCCGAGGAAGCGCCAGCCGTAGTCGCGGTGGCCGATCAGCGGATAGATGCAGTTGGCCCCGACGCCGATGTCCAGCACCCGCACGCCGGGCCCGCGCGGCACGCTGCCGGCGTTGTCTTCGGCCAGCAGGTCGGCCAGGTAGTGCACATAGTCGGCGCGGCCGGGGATCGGCGGGCAGAGGAAGTCGGCGGGGATTTCCCAGTGGCCGATGCCGTACTGCGCTTTGAGCAGCGCGCGGTTGAACACCCGCACCGCCTGCGGGTCGGCGAAGTCGATGCTGGGCTTGCCGTAGGGGTTGGTGATGACGTAGTCGCCCAACTCGGGGCTGGCGGCGATCAGGCCGGGAAAGTCGTAGCGCCCCTGGTGGCGGTTGCGCGGGTGCAGCAGGTCGGGTTTCTTCGCGGCGGGATCGCGCAGCGGTTGCGGCTTGGCGGGGCGTTTCGGCGGCTTGGGCATGGCGGGCGGCAGGGCAGGGGAGCGGAGGGCGATTTTCCCACAGAAGCGCGCCTTCTGCTTCCCGTAGCGGATCTCATCCGCGAACCGCGCCGGGATGTCCGGCTATCGCGGACAAGGTCCTACGGTTCCAGGAAGCACGGCTTTTCGTAGGATGGCGTTGAGCGGAGCGATACCCATCACCCCGGCAGCATGGGTATCGCAAGCTCAACCCATCCTACGAAAAGCACCTCGGCGCAAGACAGTTGCTCCTACGACCGTGCTTTCCTGGAAACGTAGCGGGTCCTGCCCGCGATTCGCGCGCAGGGCGCGCTCCTACAGGGGAATGGCGTGGGTGGGGCGGCGTAGGAGCGGATTCAGGGGTATTCCAGAGTCGCCTTGATCTTCGCCAGATTCGCCTCGATCCAGCGCGGATCGATGGCGCCCCAGTCGCGGATGCGGTAGTGCCCGGCGTTGTTGCGCTCGCCGGCGTGCTGTTCGAACACGCAGTCGATGTCCAGGTCGGCCAGCGCCGCCAGGGTGTCCTGGGCGGTGCGCCGGGGCATGCCGGTGGCTTCCATCAGCGCCGGCACGCTGCTGGCCTGGCCGCTGTGCACCAGCCAGGCGACGTACAGGCGGCGGTAGAAACTGCTCTTGGTCTTGCTCACTTCCATGGGCTTTCCTTGTTCGGTCAATACAGCGGCAGCAGCCAGGGTACCAGCAACACGCTGACGATCATCACCAGCAGGGTGAAGGGCACGCCGACCCTGACGAAGTCGCCGAAGCGGTAGTGCCCGGGGCCCAGCACCAGGGTGTTCACCGGCGAGGAGATGGGCGTCATGAAGGCCGCCGAGGCGGCCAGCGCCACTATCATGGCGAAGGGTTCCGGCTGGGCGCCCAGGGCCCTGGCGGTAGCGATGGCCACCGGCGCCATGAGCACGGCGGTGGCGGTGTTGGAGATGAACAGGCCGATCAGCGCGGTGAGCAGGAACAGGCTGGCGAGGATCAGGTAGGGCCCGGCGCCGCCCAGGGCCGCCACCAGGGCCTGCACCGCCAGGTCGATGCCGCCGGTCTTCTGCAGGGCCAGGGCGAAGGGCAGCATGCCGACGATCAGCACCAGGCTCTGCCAGTGGATGGCGCGGTAGGCGCTGTCCATGTCGATGCAGCGGAAGGCGCCCATCAGCAGGCAGGCGATCAGCGCGGCCAGCACATTGGGCACCAGGCCGCTGACCATCAGCAGCACCATCACCCCCAGGCTCAGCAGCGCGTGGGGCGCCTGGCTGGCCGCCGGCGCGGCCTCGTCCACCTCGGCCGGCAGGCTCAGCACCAGGAAGTCGCGGCCCTGGCCCTGGAGCTGGCGGATGTCCTTCCAGGCGCCCACCACCAGCAGGGTGTCGCCGACCTTCAGCTTGGCGTCCAGCAGGCCGTCGACCACGGCTTCGCGGTTGCGCCGCAGGCCCACCACATTGAGCCCGTACTGGCTGCGAAAGCCCAGCTGCAGGATGCTCTTGCCCAGCAGCGCGGACTCCGGCGGCAGCGTCACCTCGGCCATGCCCACCTCGTGGGCGCGCTCGGTGAAGTAGTCGCCGTGCAGGCTCAGCGGTTCCAGGCCGTATTCGTGGTAGAGGGCGAGCAGGTCGATGCCCGGCTGGTAGATGTCCACCAGCAGCACGTCGCCGACCTGCAGCACCACGTCGGCGCCGGGGCTGAGGATCTTCAGGCGGAAGCGCGCCAGGCGCTCGATGGCGATCACGTTGGTGCCGCGCTCGGTGCGCAGCTGGACGTCGCCGAGGGTCATGCCGGCCAGCGTGGAGTCGGGGCGGATGCGCAGCCGGCGTTCGCGCCCGGCCAACTGGTAGTCGCGGATCAGGTCGCGCAGCGAGCGGCGCTGCGCGGCGTTGCCGGGGCCGTCGCGGTTGTCGCCGAGCCAGCGCCGGGCCACCAGCATGTAGGCCACGCCCAGGACCAGGATCACCAGGCCGATGGGGGTGAAGCTGAAGAAGCCGAAGCCCGGCTCGCCCTCGCGCACCAGTTCACTGTGCACCACCATGTTCGGCGGCGTGGCCACAAGGGTGAGCATGCCGCTGATCAGCCCGGCGAAGCTCAGCGGCATCATCAGCCGCGCCGGCGAGACGTTCAGGCGCCCGGCGACGCTGAGCACCACCGGAATGAAGATCGCCACCACGCCGGTGGAACTCATCACCGAGCCCAGCCCGGCCACCGCCAGCATCAGCAGCACCAGCAGGCGCGTCTCGTCGCTGCCGGCCTTGTGCGTCAGCCATTCGCCGATGCGGTAGGCCACGCCGGTGCGCACCAGACCCTCGCCGATGATGAAGAGCGCGGCGATCAGCACCACACTGGGGTCGGCGAAGCCGGCCAGGGCTTCCTGCACGCTGAGCACGCCGGTCAGCGGCAGGGCGACCATGGCCAGCAGGGCGACCACGTCCATGCGCGGCCGGTTGACGACGAACAGCGCCACAGCGGTGGCGAGCAGGAACAGGACCCAGAGCAGTTGCGGATTCATGCGCTTCCTTAGCCGGCGAATCGGCGGGCATTGTGCCCAGGCGAGGGGCGCAATGCCTTGATCCGATGCAGCTTAGCGAAGCCTTCGGCGGTTTTCAGGAAAGCCGCGCCACCGGGGTGATCTGCCGTGGGTCGGTGCGCAGCTCGATCAGCGCCGGCTTGCCGCAGGCCTGGGCGCGCTGGAAGGCGGCGGCGAAGTCCTCGGTGCGCTCGACCAGCTCGCCGTGGGCGCCGAAGGCCCGGGCCAGGGCGACGAAGTCCGGGTTGTGCAGTTCGGTGGCGGAGATGCGCCCTGGATACTCGCGCTCCTGGTGCATGCGGATGGTGCCGAGCATGCCGTTGTTGACCACGATGACGATCAGCGCGGCGCCGAACTGCACGGCGGTGGCCAGTTCCTGCGGGTACATCATGAAGCAGCCGTCGCCGGCGAAGCACACCACCTCGCGCTGCGGCTCGCGCAGCTTGGCGGCGATGGCGGCGGGGAAGCCGTAGCCCATGGCGCCGTTGGTGGGCGCCAGCTGGCTGCGGGCGGCGCGATAGCGGTAGAAGCGGTGCACCCAGACAGCGTAGTTGCCGGCGCCGTTGCTGATCACCGCGTCTTCGGGAAGGGTTTCGGCGAGGTGGCCGACCACCGCGGCCAGGTCCACGCCCTGCAGTTCGGCGGGGCTGGCCGGCGGGGTGGAGTAGGCCAGGTAGTCGGCGCGGGCCTCGGCGGTCCACTCGGCCCAGGGGCGGTTTTCCAGGGGCGCCAGGGCGTCGAGGGCGGCGGCCATGGCCGGCAGGCTGGCCTGGATCGGCAGGTCGGCCTGGTAGACGCGGCCCAGCTCGCTGGCGTCGGGGTGGACGTGGATCAGCGTCTGCTCGGGTTTCGGGCTGCGCACCAGGGTGTAGCCGGCGCTGGGCGTCTCGCTCAGGCGCGAGCCGAGCACCAGCAGCAGGTCGGCCTCCTGCACCCGCGCGGCGAGCTTGGGCGAGGCACCGAAGCCGAGCTGGCCGACGTACTGCTCGTCGCGGTTGTCGTACAGGTCCTGGCGGCGGAACGAGGCCACCACCGGCAGTTCGTTGGCCCGGGCGAAGCGTTGCAGGGCGCGGCGCCCGGCCTCGTCCCAGTCGGTGCCGCCGATCACCAGCAGCGGCTTGCGGGCGCGGGCGAGCAGGCTGCGCAGCTCCTCCAGCGCGGCCAGCGGCGGGGCGACCTGCGCAATGCGCGGGGCGGGCGCATCCGCCACCTGCGCGGTGCCGAACAGCACTTCCTCCGGCAGGGCGACCACCACCGGGCCGGGGCGGCCGGACTGGGCCACGGCGAAGGCCCGGGCGACCACCTCGGGAATGCGCTGGATGTCGTCGATCTCCGTGGCCCACTTGGCCAGGCCGCCGAACATCTGCCGGTAGTCCACCTCCTGGAACGCCTCGCGGCCCTTGAAGGCGCTTTCCACCTGGCCGACGAAGAGGATCATCGGCGTGGAGTCCTGTTTCGCCGTGTGCACGCCGTTGGCCGCGTGGGTGGCGCCCGGCCCGCGGGTGACGAAGCAGATGCCCGGGCGCCCGGTGAGCTTGCCGTAGGCGTCGGCCATGTTCGAGGCGGCGCCTTCGTGGCGGGTGACGATGGTGCGGATCGAACGCGCGTCGTGCAGGGCGTCGAGCACCGGCAGGTAGCTTTCGCCGGGGATGCAGTAGACGGTGTCCACCGCGTTGCGCAGCAGGGCTTCGACGAGGATCTGGCCGCCATTGCGGGCGGGAAGGTCGGACATGGTGCGGGCTCCTGTGGAAGTCGGGACGGCGGCTTTCCGGGCCGCGCTGGCGCGTCGATCTTCGGCCCAAAGCCTGCACCGCGCCAAGCGAGCTTTCTTCGGGTAGTCATTCCACCCCGGAATGACTCCTGCGACAACCGGCCCCTTCGGCCGCGCGGATCATGGTCTAAGGTTCTCGGGGCCATGGCTAACCGCGAAAGGAGGCCCACCATGCGCCATCGAGGATTCCACCCGCTGTACGCCGCACTGCTGCTGAGCGGCAGCCTACCGGCCCTGGCCGCGCTGCCCCAGGCACCCGGCTACGTCGACGACAGCGGCTACCCGGCGGCGGCCAGGCAGCGCATCCTGCCGCCGATGTTCGAGCAGAAGCTGGCCAGCACCCGCTACCTGGCCAAGCCCGACGATCCGCTGATCACCCTGGCCGAGTCCAGCGGCTTCCGGCAGACCAGCGACTACCAGCAGACCCGCGAGTACCTGAAGAAGCTGGCCGATGCGTCCGGCGGCAGGTTGCAGCTGAGCGAGCTGCCGGAAAAGAGCGCCAGCGGCGAGTCGATGCTGCTGGTGACCGCGTCCACCGAGGCCGACAAATCGCCGGCCGGGCTGAACGGCTCGGGCAAGCCGACGCTCTTCGTCGAGGCCGAGATCCACCCCGGCGAGGCCAACGGCAAGGACGCCATGTTCATGCTGCTGCGCGACATGACCGCCGGGGCCAAGCCACTGGCCGGGCTGCTGGAGAAGGTCAACATCCTCTTCATCCCCACCGTGAACGTCGACGGCGACCTGCGCCGCAGCCCCTACGGGCGCATCAACCAGAACGGCCCGGAGGTCACCGGCTGGCGCGTCAACGGCCAGAATCTCAACCTCAACCGCGACTTCACCAAGCTCGACAGCGCGGAAATCCGCAACGTCGCCTGGGTGTTCAACCAGTACGACCTGAGCTTCTTCGCCGACACCCACTCCACCGACGGCGCCATGTACCCCTACGACAGCTCCTACTGCCACAATGGCAACGGCTGGTCGCCGGCGTCCAGCCAGTGGATGGACAAGGTCATGCGCGGCCCGGTGTACAAGGAGCTGGAGGGCGACGGCCACGTGGTGCACGAGTGCATCAGCCTCAACGACAACCAGGACCCGGCCAAGGGCTACTACCCCTACCGCACGGACCTGGCGCGCTTCTCCAACCAGTACGGCGACATCCGCAACGTGCCTTCGATCCTCATCGAGCAGCACGCGCTGCACCCGTATGAAACCCAGGTGCTGGGCAACTACGTGATGCTCAAGGCGATGTTCCAGGTGATCGGCGACAACGCCGAGTCGCTCAAGGCCGCCATCGCCAAGGACCGCGAGCGCCTGGAGGCGCAGAAGGAGGTGATCCTGACCTGGAAGCCGGGCAAGGAGCAGCACACGCCCTTCGTCGTCGGCGACTACCGCTACGAGCAATCGCCCATCACCGGCGCGAAGACCATCGTCTGGAGCAACAAGCCGAAGACCTTGCAGGTGCCGATCAGCGACAACTCGGTGCCCGACCTGGTGGTCAAGCGGCCGAAACAGTACGTGGTGCCGGTGCAGTGGAGCGAGGTCATCGCCCGGCTCAAGGCCCACGGCATCCGCATGAAGACCCTGGAGCAGCCGACCGCCATCGAGGTCACCCTGTACCGCATGGACGACATCAAGCTGGCCGGCGGCTTCGAACCGGACCGCGCCGCGGCCAACGAAATCCCCGGCTACGAGGGGCACCTGCTGGTCAGCGGAACCGGCAAGCCGTTCCAGCGCCTGCAGACCTACCCGGCCGGCTCGGTGGTGATCGACACCGACCAGCCGCTGGGTGTGCTGGCGATCAACCTGCTGACCGCCGAGAGCCCGGATTCCTTCTGGTCCTGGGGCTTCTTCAACTCGACGCTGGTGTCCGCGGAAGAGCCGGAGGAGTACGTGATGGAGCCGATGGCGCGCAAGATGCTCGCCGAGGACCCGCAGCTGAAGGCGGAATTCGAGAAGAAGCTGAAGGAGGACAAGGCCTTCGCCAAGGACCCGCATGCGCGGCTGGAATGGTTCTACCAGCGCACGCCCTTCTATGACGTGAATGCCTACGTCTACCCGGTTGGCACGGTGTTCTGAGGGACAGAGGCTCTTCCTACGAGAAGCCGGGCCCGCCGGTATGGTAGGGCTCCGCACGCGATGGACCGAACGCCGGCCCTGCCGGCGCAATCGCGGATGAATCCGCTCCTACGACGGCATTTCTCCTGTACCTGTAGGAGCGGGCCCTGCCCGCGAATCGCGCGCAGGGCGCGCTCCTACAGGGGAATGGCGCAGGTGGGGCAGCGTAAGCGGATCTCATCCGCGAATCGCGCCGGTGGCTTGGTTCATCGCGGACAAGGTCCGCTCCTACGAGGAAACTCCATGCCTCACGACAACTGTAGGAGCGGGCCCTGCCCGCGAATCGCGCGCAGGGCGCGCTCCTACAGGGGAATGGCGCAGGTGGGGCGGCGTAGGAGATCTCATCCGCGAATTGCGCCAGTAGCTTGGGCTATCGCGGACAAGGTCCGCTCCTACGAGGAAACTCCATGCCTCACGACAACTGTAGGAGAACAGCCCTGCCCGCGATTCGCGCGCAGGGCGCGCTCCTACAGGGGAATGGCGCAGGTGGGGCAGCGTAGGAGCGGATTCATCCGCGAATCGCGTCGGAGCCTCCGGCTATCGCGGACATAGCTCAGGACTTTCTCCGCACAGGTGATCATGTCGTCGACATAGAAGTATCAGACGCGCCCGGACGCCTCAGACATTCACCGCCTCCGCCTCGATGAAGGGCCACAGTTCGGGGCGCAGGGCCTTTTCGGTGACCAGGTCGACGCTGCTGCCCAGCAGGTCCTCGAGGTAGAACTGCACGCCGAAGTAGCGCTCGGAGGTGGCGGGGCCGTCGAAGGCCACCAGGATGTCCACGTCGCTGTCGGACCTGGCGGCATCGCGCACGGTGGAGCCGAACAGGGCTAGCCTGACCACGCCGAAGCGCTCGGCCAGCTCGGGCTTGCAGCTTTGCAGCAGGTTCAGGGCGTTGGTGCGGTTCATGGCGGTGGCCGGGCTCCGGGGATATGCCAGAAGGTAGCACAAGCGAAAAGCACAAGGCCCGCATTCGCGGGCCCTGTGGATGACGCCTGTTACAGGCTGGCGATCTTCTCGCGCTGCTGGATCAGGTTGGTCACCGCCTGCTCGGCTTCGGCGAGCTTGGCGCGTTCCTTCTCGATCACTTCGGCCGGGGCCTTGGCGACGAAGCCTTCGTTAGCCAGCTTGCCGCCCACGCGCTTGACCTCGCCTTCCAGGCGCTGGATTTCCTTGTCCAGGCGCGCCAGCTCGGCGGCCTTGTCGATCAGCCCGGCCATGGGCACCAGCACCTGCAGCTCGCCCACCAGCGCGGTGGCCGACATCGGCGGTTCCTCGCCTTCGTCGAGCACGCGTACCGACTCCAGCTTGGCCAGCTTCATCAGCAGCGGCTCGTTGTCGGCCAGGCGGCGGTGGTCTTCGGGGGAGGCGTTGTTCAGCACCAGGTCGATGCGCTTGGCCATGGAGATGTTCATCTCGCCGCGGATCTGGCGGATACCCAGCATCAACTGCTTGACCCACTCGATGTCGCCTTCGGCGGCGGCGTCGATCTTCGCCTCGTCGGCCACCGGCCAGGGTTGCAGCATCAGCGTGTCGCCGCTCTTGCCGGCGGAGGCCTTGATGCGCTGCCAGATTTCCTCGGTGATGAAGGGCATGAACGGGTGCGCCAGGCGCAGCGCGGTCTCCAGCACGCGCACCAGGGTGCGGCGGGTGCCGCGCTGGCGCTCGATGGGCGCGTTCTCGTCCCACAGCACCGGCTTGACCAGTTCCAGGTACCAGGCGCAGTACTCGTCCCAGACGAACTCGTAGAGGGCCTGGGTGGCCAGGTCGAAGCGGAAGGCGTCGAGCTGGCGGGCGACTTCCTGCTCGGTGCGCTGCAGGGCGGAGATGATCCAGCGGTCCACCGCGGACAGCTCGACCGGCTCGCCGTTCACGCCGGTGTCCTGGCCATCGGTGTTCTCGATGACGAAGTTGGCGGCGTTCCACAGCTTGTTGCAGAAGTTGCGGTAGCCCTCGACGCGGCCCATGTCGAACTTGATGTCGCGGCCGGTGGAGGCCAGCGAGCAGAAGGTGAAGCGCAGGGCGTCGGTGCCGTAGCTGGCGATGCCTTCGGGGAACTCGGCGCGGGTCTGCTTGGCGATCTTCTCGGCGAGCTTGGGCTGCATCATGCCGCTGGTGCGTTTTTCCAGCAGCGCGTCGAGGCTGATGCCGTCGACGATGTCCAGCGGGTCGAGCACGTTGCCCTTGGACTTGGACATCTTCTGGCCCTGGCCGTCGCGCACCAGGCCGTGGACGTACACGGTCTTGAACGGGATCTGCGGGGTGCCGTCCTCGTTCTTGATGAGGTGCATGGTCAGCATGATCATGCGCGCCACCCAGAAGAAGATGATGTCGAAGCCGGTCACCAGCACGTCGGTGGGGTGGAAGGTCTTCAGGTATTGCGTCTGTTCCGGCCAGCCGAGGGTGGAGAAGGTCCACAGGCCCGAGCTGAACCAGGTGTCCAGCACGTCTTCGTCCTGGCGCAGGGGCTGGTCGCCCAGGTTGTGCTTGGCGCGCACTTCGGCCTCGTCGCGGCCGACGTAGACGTTGCCGGCCTCGTCGTACCAGGCCGGGATGCGGTGGCCCCACCACAGCTGGCGGCTGATGCACCAGTCCTGGATGTCGCGCATCCAGCTGAAGTACATGTTCTCGTACTGCTTGGGCACGAACTGGATGCGGCCGTCCTCCACGGCGGCGATGGCGGGTTCGGCCAGCGGCTTGGTGGAGACGTACCACTGGTCGGTCAGCCAGGGCTCGATGACGGTGCCGGAGCGGTCGCCCTTGGGCACTTTCAGCGCGTGGTCGTCGATCTTCTCCAGCAGGCCCCTGGCCTCGAAGTCGGCGACGATCCGCTGGCGCGCGACGAAGCGGTCCAGGCCGGCGTAGGCGGCCGGCAGGCTGGCGTCCACATCCGGGTTGACGCTGCCGTCGAGCTTGAACACCTGGGCGGTGGCGAGAACGGCGGCGTCCTTGTCGAAGATGTTGATCAGCGGCAGGTCGTGGCGCTTGCCGACTTCGTAGTCGTTGAAGTCGTGGGCCGGGGTGATCTTCACGCAGCCGGTGCCGAACTCGCGGTCGACGTAGTCGTCGGCGATGATCGGGATGCGCCGGCCCACCAGCGGCAGTTCGACGAAGGTGCCGATCAGGGCCTGGTAGCGCTCGTCCTCCGGGTGCACGGCGACCGCGCTGTCGCCGAGCAGGGTTTCCGGGCGGGTAGTGGCGACCACCAGGTGGTCCTTGCCGTCGGCGGTCCTGTGGCCGTCGGCCAGGGGGTAGCGCAGGTGCCAGAGGTGGCCCTTCTCGTCGTGGTTCTCCACTTCCAGGTCGGAAATGGCGGTGTGGAACTTGGTGTCCCAGTTGACCAGGCGCTTGCCGCGGTAGATCAGGCCGTCGTCGAACAGGCGGACGAAGGCTTCCTTCACCGCGTTGGACAGGCCGTCGTCCATGGTGAAGCGCTCGCGCGACCAGTCCACCGAGGAGCCCAGGCGGCGGATCTGCCGGGTGATGGTGCCGCCGGACTGTTCCTTCCACTCCCAGACCTTCTCCAGGAACTTCTCGCGGCCGAGGTCGTGGCGCGCGATGCCCTGGGCGGCCAACTGGCGCTCCACCACCATCTGGGTGGCGATGCCGGCGTGGTCGGTGCCCGGTTGCCACAGGGTATTGCGGCCCTGCATGCGGCGGTAGCGGATCAGCGCGTCCATGATGGCGTTGTTGAAGCCGTGGCCCATGTGCAGGCTGCCGGTGACGTTCGGCGGCGGGATCATGATGGTGTACGGCTCGCCGGAACCCTGCGGGGCGAAGTAGTTGTTCTGCTCCCAGGTGGGGTACCAGTGGGATTCGATGGCGTGGGGCTGGTAGGTCTTGTCCATGAGCGCGGCGGGACCCTGTTAGCGGCTAGACGGAAAACCGGAGAGTATAACGGCTGCCGAGGGGCGGCGGCCACCGGCGATCAGGGGGCTGGAGGGGGCCGTTCGGCGTGGGCGGGAGGTCCGGTGTCAACCTGTAGGAGCGGGCCCTGCCCGCGAAATCGCGCGCAGGGCGCGCTCCTACAATGGGCAGGGGGCGTTACGGTGGGGCTTCGGGTTGGCCCCGTTGCCCTCACCCCAGCCCTCTCCCGGAGGGAGAGGGGGCCGTTCGGCGTGGGCGGGAGGGCCTGCGCCAACCTGTAGGAGCGGGCCCTGCCCGCGATTCGCGCGCAGGGCGCGCTCCTACAATGGGCGTGGTGTGAGGTGACCCGTAGGAGCGGATCTCATCCGCGATCGCGCCGGCAGGGCCGGCGTCAGGGCTTGCGCTGCGCCAGCAGCCTTTGCAGGCGCGCTTCCAGGCGGCGCTGCAGTTCGGCTTCGATCTGCGGCACGAAGTCGTCGATCACGTCCTGCAGGATCAGCTGCGCGGCGGCGCGCAGTTCGCTGTCCAGGCGGGCCTGCTCGCGGTTGTGGCCCGCCGGGGGCAGGTCGTCCTCGGGCTCTTCCTCGGCCGGGGCCGGGCGCGGCGAGGCCTGGACCACGTCGGAGAGCAGCGGGATGTTGTCCGGCTCGAAGGATTCGGTGAGCAGGGGCGGTTCGCCATCCGGCTCGCCGAGCAGGTCGTGGATCGACTCCAGGTCGTCGAGCAGGTGGTCGGGGTCTTGCGGTGGCTTGCGGCTGTCCATTTTTCCGGTAGAGCGTCAGAGGCGCGGCAGGCGATGGTCCTGCAAAGGATAGCCCTGCTCGCGGTAGTAGCGGAAATTCTCCCGCGCCGCCTGGCGGATGGCCGGCTCCTCCACCACCAGTTCGGCGATGCGCGAGAACTCGCCGGCGAAGGCCGGCACCGCCAGCGTCAGGTTGATCAGCAGGTCGCGGGGGCCCGCCGGCGGCTCGCCCAGGCCCAGGGTGACCGGGGCCTGGGCGTCTTCCTCGGCGGCGTTGTGCGGCACGAAGGCTTCCTTGCGGAAGCTCCACAGGCGCGCGTCCAGGGCTTCGCGCTGAGTTTCGTCGGCGCACAGCAGGTACACCCGCATGCCCTGCCGCCAGGCCTTGTCGGCCAGGCGGCAGGCGATGGTCAGGCGCGCGTCGGGATCGGCGCTGGGGATGACGTAGAAGTCGACCCGCGTCATGCCGGCGATCCCATCGAACGATTGCGCTTTGCCATTACTTCACGCGGTCCAGCAGGTACTGGGTGAGCAGCGGCACCGGGCGGCCGGTGGCGCCCTTGTCCTTGCCGCCGCTGATCCAGGCGGTGCCGGCGATGTCCAGGTGCGCCCAGTGGTACTTCTTGGCGAAGCGCGAGAGGAAGCAGCCGGCGGTGATGGTGCCGGCCTTCGGCCCGCCGATGTTGGCGATGTCGGCGAAGGGGCTGTCCAGCTGTTCCTGGTACTCGTCGAACAGCGGCAGTTGCCAGGCGCGGTCGTCGGCGTGCTCGCCGGCCTTGAGCAGTTGGCGCACCAGGGCGTCGTTGTTGCCCATCAGGCCCGAGGTGTTGGCGCCCAGGGCGACGATGCAGGCGCCGGTGAGGGTGGCGATGTCCACCACCGCCTGGGGCTTGAAGCGCTCGGCGTAGGTCAGGGTGTCGCACAGCACCAGGCGGCCTTCGGCGTCGGTGTTGAGGATTTCCACGGTCTGCCCGCTCATGGTGGTGACGATGTCGCCGGGGCGGGTGGCGCGGCCGCTGGGCATGTTCTCGGCGCAGGCCAGCAGGCCCACCAGGTTGATCGGCAGCTGCAGTTCCAGCACCGCGCGGAAGGTGCCGAAGACGCTGGCGGCGCCGCACATGTCGAACTTCATCTCGTCCATGCCCAGGCCGGGCTTGAGGCTGATGCCGCCGGTGTCGAAGGTGATGCCCTTGCCCACCAGCGCGTAGGGCGCCTCGTCCTTCTTGCCGCCGTTGTACTGCAGCACGATCAGCCGCGGCGGCTGCTCGCTGCCCTGGGCCACGGCGAGGAAGGCGCCCATGCCCAGCTCGCGGAGTTTCTTCTCGTCCAGCACCTCGACCTTGAGGTTCTTGTGCGCCTTGGCCAGGGCCTTGGCCTCGTCGGCCAGGAAGCTGGGATGGCAGAGGTTCGGCGGCAGGTTGCCGAGGTCGCGGGTCAGGGCCATGCCGTTGGCGATGGCCTGGGCCTGCCTGGCGCCCTGCTCGACGGCGGGGGTGTCGGCCTTGTCGGCCAGCAGGGTGATCTTCTTCAGCTTGGGCGCGTCGGCCTTCTGGCTCTTGAAGCGGTCGAACACGTACAGGCCATCGGCCAGCGTCTCCACCAGCAGGCGCGCCTTGCCGTGGGCGTCGCGGCCCTTGACCGCCAGGTCGCCCAGGGCCAGCACGGCGTCGCCGCCGCCCAGGCTCTTCAGGTTGCCCAGCACCGAGGAAACCAGTTTGCGGTATTGGCGGTCGGAGAGTTCGCGCTCCTTGCCCGCGCCCACCAGCAGCACGCGTTCGGCCTTAAGGTTGGGCAAAGCTTGCAGGAGTAGGGTCTGGCCGACCTTGCCGGCCAGGTCGCCGCGCTTGAGCAGGGCGGCGATGGCGCCGCCGCTGGCGGCGTCCACGGCCTGGGCCACGGTGCCGAGCTTGCGGCCTTCGCCGACGGCGAGCACCAGGGTGGCGGTCTTCAGGGTTTGCGGACTGACGCTTTTTACAAGGAATTCCATGACAAGGTGTCCCCGGAGCGAAGGGTCGAAGTGGCGGGCGGTCGGCGACCCGTCCCGGTGTCTGCGCAGTGACAGGCCCGGCGAATCGCAGGATAATGCCGCGTATTTTTCACCGGCCCGCTGCAATGCGGGCCGGCAGTGCCTCACGGCGGCTAGTTTGAGCGTAGCCGCCCGAGCGTGACAACCCTGGAGTGCCCGGTTTGATTGTCTTCCGTTACCTGTCCCGTGAAGTGTTGGTCACCATGAGCGCGGTGAGCGCCGTGCTGCTGGTGATCATCATGAGCGGCCGCTTCATCAAGTACCTGGCGCAGGCCGCCCAGGGCATGCTGGACCCCGGCTCGCTGTTCATGATCATGGGCGTGCGCCTGCCCGGCTTCCTCCAGCTGATCCTGCCCCTGGGGCTGTTCCTCGGCATCCTGCTGGCCTATGGCCGGCTGTACCTGGAAAGCGAGATGACGGTGCTCACCGCCACCGGCATGAGCCAGCAGCGCCTGCTGGCCTACAGCATGGCGCCGGCGGCGCTGATCGCTCTGCTGGTGGCCTGGCTGAGCCTGTCCCTGGCGCCCCAGGGCATAGCCCAGATGCAGCTGATCCTGAACAAGCAGGACGCCATGACCGAGTTCGACACCCTGGCGCCGGGGCGCTTCCAGTCGATGCGCGACGGCTCGCGGGTGACCTACACCGAGCAGCTGAGCAACGACCGCACCCAGCTCGGCGGGGTGTTCATCTCCGACAAGAACCCGCCGCGCAACGGCCAGGACCGCGGCCTCGCGGTGCTGGTGGCGACCAGCGGCGAGCAGCAGATCCACCCCGACGGCAGCCGCTACCTGATCCTCAAGGACGGCTTCCGCTACGACGGCGTGCCCGGCCAGGCCGACTACCGTGCCATCAGGTACGACACCTACGGCGTGCTGCTGCCCAAGCCGGAGGTGAGCAGCGAGATCGACGACCGCGACGCCATCCCCACCAGCGACCTGTTCGCCAGCAAGGAGCCGCGCATGCGCTCGGAGCTGCAGTGGCGCTTCTCCATCCCGCTGCTGGTGTTCATCGTCACCCTGCTGGCGGTGCCGCTGTCCAAGGTCAACCCGCGCCAGGGCCGCTTCCTCAAGCTGCTGCCGGCGGTGCTGCTGTACATGGCCTACCTGGCGCTGCTGATCGCCGCCCGCGGCATGCTCGACAAGGGCAAGATCCCCATGGCCCTGGGGCTGTGGTGGGTGCATGCGATCTTCCTGGCCATCGGCCTGCTGCTGGCCTTCTGGGAACCGCTGAGTCTGAAATGGGCGGCCTCGCGCGCACGCTCCGTGAAGGAGCGCAAGCATGCGTAAGCTCGACCGCTACATCGGCATCACCATTTTCGTCGCCATCCTCGCCGTGCTGGGGGTGATCCTCGGCCTGGCCCTGCTGTTCGCCTTCATCGATCAGCTCGGTGCCCTGGACGAGAACTACACCCTGGGCGTGGCCCTGAAATACGTACTGCTCACCGCGCCCAGCCGCGCCTACGACATGCTGCCGATGGCCGCGCTGATCGGCTGCCTGGTGGGCCTGGGCACCCTGGCCAGCAACAGCGAGCTGACCATCATGCGCGCCGCCGGGGTGTCGCTGCAGCGCATCGTCTGGGCGGTGATGAAGCCGATGCTGGTGCTGATGTTCGCCGGCATCCTGATCGGCGAATACGTGGTGCCCTACACCGAGACCCAGGCCCAGAGCGACCGCGCCCTGGCGCAGAGCAGCGGCGGCGCGGTCAGCTCGCGCAACGGCCTGTGGCACCGCCAGGGCCAGGAATTCATCCACATCAACGTGGTGCAGGCCGACGGCACCCTGCTGGGCGTGACGCGTTACGACTTCGCCGAGGGCCACGTGCTCAAGAGCGCCAGCTTCGCCAAGCGCGCGGTGTTCCGCGACGGCCAGTGGACGCTGGAAGAGGTGAGCACCACGCTGCTGCACCCGCAGGAAAAGCGCAGCGAAGTGGTCAGCGCGCCGTCGGAGGCCTGGAACATCCAGCTCAGCCCGCAACTGCTCAGCACCGTGGTGATGGAGCCCGAGGCGCTGTCCATCAGCGGCCTGTGGGAATACATCCACTACCTCAAGGACCAGGGCCTGAGCACCAACCGCTACTGGCTGGCGTTCTGGACCAAGGTGCTGCAGCCGGCGGTGACCGCGGCCCTGGTGCTGATGGCCATTTCCTTCATCTTCGGTCCGCTGCGCAGCGTGACCCTCGGCCAGCGGGTGTTCACCGGGGTGCTGGTGGGCTTTACCTTCCGCATCGCCCAGGACCTGCTGGGGCCGTCGAGCCAGGTGTTCAACTTCCCGCCGCTGTTGGCGGTGTTGCTGCCGGCGGCGATCTGTGCGCTGCTGGGGGCGTGGTTGCTCAAGCGGGCGGGGTGATATCCCTGGCGGTTCGGTGCGGCCGGCGGGCCTGATCGCGGACGGAGTCCGCTCCTACGTCCGTACCTCCCTGAACCTTAGGCTTAAGGCTTACGCCGAGGTGCTCTTCGTAGGATGGGTTGAGCTTGCGAAACCCATGCGGTTGCGCTGATGGGTATCGCTTCGCTCAACGCCATCCTACGAAAAGCCGTGCTTCCTGGAACCGTAGGAGCGGATTCCGTCCGCGATTGGACTCACCGGCCACGCCGGACGCCCCGGCGGCACGAACGGCCCCAGCCTCACCCCCGCCCCTGCGTCGCCTTGCGCACCGCCTTGGGAATCTGGATCACCACGCTCTCCGAATAGCGATCGTGCCAGGTGCGCTTGTCCTTGTCCCAGAGCATCCACAGGAAGCCCAGCCCGCCACAGGCCCAGGAGCCGATGGCGATCATGAAGCGCAGCAGTGCCTGCATCAGGCTGATCGGCGTGCCGTCGGCGTTCTGCACGCGCACGCCCCAGACCTGCATGCCGAGGGTCTGGCCCTTGTGCGTCCAGAACTTGGCGAAAAAGGCGAACAGGCTGATGAACAGCAGGCTGGACAGCAGCGGGTCGCCGACCAGAGCGCCCTGGTCGGCGAGCTGCCGGAGCTTTTCGCCGCCCAGGATCAGCCGCAGCAGCACCTGCTGGTAGAGCAGGGTGACCACCATCAGCAGGGCCACGCAGAGCAGGAAGTCGTAGAACATGGCCGCGAAGCGGCGCAGCAGGGGCGCGGGGGGGAAGTTCCCCTCCGGCTGGAGTCGGGCTTTGGGCATGGCGTCGTTCGGCGCTCGGAGCAGGGACGAGGGCGGGGATTATACGACCTTTGGCCGATCGCCACCGAGGCCAGGGTGCCGCAGGCGGAATGATCTACGCTGGTTTCAGGCGCCCGCTCAGGCTGCTCGCCGAGCCCGATGACAGCGGCGGCGCCCGGGATGACACGGATGCCTGGATCGAGCAAAGTCCGGCGCCTGCTCTGGCGCCTGTGCGTTTCCCTGCTGGTCGCCCTGCTGCCGCTGCTGCTGGGCGGGGGCATCATCTATTGGCAGACCCTGGTCAGCCTCCAGCGCGAAGCGGGGCTCGCCTCGAGCGAGGCGCTGCACCTGATCGACATCATGCTCGGCAACGCCGCCGGCTCGGCGCGGGCCACCATCGCCTACGCCGAAGGGCCATGCGCCGTGGCCGAGCTGGTGCTGCGCGAGCAGGTCGCCACCGTGCCCTTCGTGCGCACCGTCAACCTGGTGCGTGACGACCGGGTGTTCTGCAGCTCGCTGTTCGGCAACGTCGACGAAGCGGTGAACACGGCCGATTTCGTCGACGGGCGCCTCAACCTGTTGCCCGGCAATGCGGTGACGCCGGACTTCGCGCTGATCGTGTACCGCCTGGCCGAAGGCCCCGCCGCCGTGCTGGCGGCGGTGGACGGGCGCTACCTGAGCAACGTCCTGCAACTGGTGGACCAGCGCAGCGAACTGCTGGTCCAGGTCGGCCCGCGCTGGATGGACGAGGCGGGCGAGGTGCACGAGGGCGCACCCGACGCCTTCCCCCTGGCCGAGACGCGCCAGGCCTCGACGCGCTTTCCCTACCAGGTGGTCGGCGGCTTCCCGGCCGGCGCCCAGTGGGGTGTGATGCGCGACGACTACTGGCCGCTGTTCGCCATGCTGGCGGTGCTTGGCGGGCTGTTCGGCCTCGGTTGCCACTGGATGCTGGGGCGCGCGGCGACGCCTGCCCGCGAGATCGAGCGGGCCATGTACGCCGGCGAATTCGTGCCCTTCCTCCAGCCGCTGGTGGACGCCGCCAGCGGCCGCTGGATCGGCGCCGAGGTGCTGATGCGCTGGCGCCACCCGCGCGCGGGGCTGGTCAGCCCGGACATCTTCATCCCCCTGGCCGAGCAGAGCGGCCTGATCGTACCCATGACCCGCGCGCTGTTGCAGCAGTTGGCGGCCCAGTTGCCGAAGCACGCGCACCTGCTGGGCGAGGGTTTCCATCTGGGCGTCAACGTCAGCGCCGTGAATTGCCGCAGCAGCAGCCTGTTGACCGATTGCCTGGACTTCCTCGGCGCCTTCCCGGTGGGTTCGGTGCAACTGATGCTGGAGCTGACCGAGCGCGAACTGATCGACACCCCCACCGACGACCTGCTCGGCTGCCTGCGCGACCTGGGCGTGACCCTGGCGATAGACGACTTCGGCACCGGCCATTCCAGCCTGGCCTATCTGCGCCGCTTCCGCGTGGATGCCCTGAAGATCGATAAGAGCTTCGTCGCCACCGTCGACGACGACAGCCGCTCCCGGCACATCCTCGACAGCATCCTCGACCTCTGCGACCGCCTGGACCTGCAGGTCATCGCCGAAGGCATCGAGACACCGGCGCAGCGCGACTACCTGGCGGCTCGCGGCGTGCCCTGCCTGCAGGGCTACCTGTTCGGCAAGCCGATGCCGCTGGCGGAGTTCGTCGCCGAACTGGAGCGCCGCGTCCGCGCGGGCGTCTAGGACGGTGGTGGACTGAACTGCGTATGCCGAGCCCATACCGACGGCGCCCAGCGGGCACCGTCGGCAGCGCAGCGGCGATCAGACGTAAGCTTGGGCGCGGCGGTTGCCGCGGGGCAGGCGGGTCTTGCCGGACAGGGCGCTCAGGCGCGCCTGCCAGGCTTGCCGGGCGGCGTCGCGGCCGGATTGCGCCGGTGCCGGTGCCGGTGCGCGGGCGGGCTGCTTGCTCTTCGGCGCCGCAGCCGGCGCAGGCTTCGGGACGGCGGGCGCGCTGCCCGCGGCTTCCTGCGCCTGGGTGAAGGCGTTGGTGCGGCGGCAGGTCTTGCAGCTGACCTGCGCGACGTCCTGCGAGCCCGCCACGTTCGGGTCGCTGCGGCCGCAGGCGGCCTGGCTGGTGCCAATCAGGAAGTGAGTGACCATGTGGACCTCCTAGTCAAAAAAGGGGCGGCATTATTCCACAGGGTTCCCGGCGCGCCAGCGCTGCCGGTCATTTTCGGATGAACGTCCGAATCAGCCGTGCTGCACCCCGGCGCGCTTGAGCAACTGCTTGCAACGCTCGGACAGGTGCACCACGCGCAGGTGCTTGCCGGCCCTGGCGTAGCGCTCGCGCAGGGTCTTCAGCGCGGCGATGGCCGAGTAGTCGACGAAGCTCAGGTGGCGGCAGTCCAGGGTGACCTGCGGCGGGTCGCCGGCCGGGTCGAACTGCTCCAGGAAGGTCGTGGTGGAGGCGAAGAACAGCGTGCCGTGGAGGCGGTAGAGCTTGCTGCCGTCGGCCTCCAGGTGGCTGTCGGCGTAGAGTTCGCGGGCGTGCTTCCAGGCGAAGTCCAGGGCGGCCACGACTATGCCGCAGAGCACGGCGGTGGCCAGGTCGGTGAACACGGTGATGACGGTCACCACGACGATCACCAGCACGTCGCTCGCCGGCACCTTGTTCAGCACCCGCAGCGAGGCCCAGGCGAAGGTCTGCTGGGCCACCACGAACATCACCCCGACCAGCGCCGCCAGCGGGATGCGCTCGATCAGCGGGGAGAGGAACAGCACGAAGAGCAGGATCATCACCCCGGCGACCACCCCGGAAACCCGCCCGCGGCCGCCGGAGCCAAGGTTGATCATGGTCTGGCCGATCATGGCGCAGCCGCCCATGCCGCCGAACGCCCCGGAGACCATGTTGGCCGCCCCCAGGGCCACGCACTCGCGGTCCGGGTAGCCGCGGCTCCGGGTGATTTCGTCGGTGAGGTTGAAGGTCAGCAGGGTTTCCAGCAGGCCGACCAGCGCCATGAGGATGGCGTAGGGCGCGATGATCCGCAGCGTCTCCAGGTTCCACGGCACCTGCGGCAGGGCGAAGGCGGGTAGGCCGCCGGCGATGTGCGCCATGTCGCCGAGGGTGCGCGTGGGCAGGCCGAGCAGGTACACCAGCAGGCCGACGCCGAGGATCGCCACCAGCGCCGGCGGCACCGCGCGGGTCAGCTTCGGCAGCAGGTAGACGATGGCCATGGTCAGCGCCACCAGGCCCAGCATCAGGTACAGCGGCGCGCCGTCGAGCCAGGCCCCGCCGGTCTTGAAGTGCTCCAGCTGGGCCAGGGCGATGACGATCGCCAGGCCGTTGACGAAGCCCAGCATCACCGGGTGCGGCACCATGCGCACCAGCTTGCCCAGGCGCAGCAGGCCGAAGGCGATCATCACCAGGCCGCCCAGCAGCACGGTGGCCAGCAGGTACTGCACGCCGTGCTGCACCACCAGCGCCACTATCACCACGGCCATGGAGCCGGCGGCCCCGGAAACCATGCCCGGCCGGCCGCCGAACAGGGCGGTGAGGGTGCAGATGAAGAAGGCGCCGTACAGGCCCATAAGCGGGTTGAGATGCGCCACCAGGGCGAAGGCGATGCACTCGGGCACCAGGGCGAAGGACGTGGTGAGGCCGGCCAGGATGTCGGCGCGCAGACGGGCGGGTTTCATGGCGTTCCTGAGGTCAGGGCCGGTGGTGCCGGCCGCGGGTGGTGCGGATAGAGGACGCGCATGGTACGCAATGCCGCATGCTCGAACCAGTCGCGGCGCATGCCGTTTTGTCCGGGCCCCATCCCGGTGCTTCCCTCATGGCGAAGGGTTCGCTGCCCACAGGTGGCAGCGAACCCTTGAAAGGCGCCGCTGTTGCGAGCGGCGAATGTATGGCCTGTTCAGCGACTGCTGGAAATGGCCAGCTTGCCGGTGGCTATGAGTGCGGCGATTTCCTCCATGTGCAGGGATGTCTCCTTCAACGCCTCCACCACACCTTCGATCAGGTGTTGCGAGAGTGGGTTGGCGACAGGCAGCCCCTTCAGGTAGTCGGCGAGAAGCTCGGCCGCCATGTCGTTGTTGTAGGCGGTCGTCATCAGAGAGCTGTGGATATTCTTCGGATCGAGAAACATGGCTTCCACCTGCGGGGGCGCGCGGACGCGCCCCCGTCACACTGAGTCAATCCCACTGGTAGCCAACGCCTACCGAGACGCCGACGTCGCCATCGCTGTCCGCGCTTCCCTGGAGCTTGGTGACCCACTTGCCGTCCTTGGTGATGTGCGACACGCCGACCGCCAGCGCCTGCTCGCCACGGAAGTTGCCCAGGCCGGCGGAGGTCATGCTCGCCCCCGGCGCATGGGGCTGGGGCAGGCTGGCCATGGCCATGGCCCCGGCGATGCCGGCACTGAGTTCGTCGTCCAGTTCGTTCATGTCCTTGCGCAGGGCGTGGTAGCTGGCGTCGGTGTAGGCCTTGGCGCCGCTGATGCCGCTGTTCAACTGACCGAGGTTGACGGCGTCGGTGGCCTGGGTGCCGGCGGCGACATTGGTGATCTGCCGGGCGTTGGTCGCGCTGCCGACGGATACCGTGTTCGCCCTGTCGGCCACCGAGTTGGCGCCCAGGGCCACCGAGTTGGAGGCCTTGGCGTGGGCGCTTTCGCCCAGCGCGGTGCTGTGCTCGGCGCTCGCCTGGGCCCTGGTGCCGATCGCCGCGCTGTTCCTGCCGCTGGCCTGGGCGCCGGCGCCGCCGGCGATCGCATCCTGGCCGACAGCCTGCGGCTTGCTCAGCGCAGAGCTGTTGTTGCTCTGGAACATGCCGTCGGTGCCGTTCTGCAGGTTGGTCACATGGTTATGGACATCGCTGACCCGCTGGTCCACCTGCGCCACGCTGTCGTTCAGGGCGCCGGCCGAGGTGTTGACGGCGTCCGTGAGCTGGTCGACGTTGACCGCGTCGGTGCCGGCGGTGCCGCGGGCGACATTGGTGATCTGCCGCTCGTTGCCCTGGCTGCCCACGGAAACGCTGTTGTCGCGATCGGCCAGGGAGTCCGCGCCCAGGGCCACGGCGTTGCTGGCGGTGGCATTGGCGCCGCTGCCGATGGCGGTACTGCGTTCGCCGCTGGCTTGTGCAGCGCTGCCCACCGCCGTGGCGTCCGCCGCGCTGGCGGAGGCGCCGGCGCCAGCGGCCATGCTGCGCTCGCCGCTCGCCTGGGCGGCGTCGCCCAGGGCCATGGACGAGGTGCCGGTGGCCGAGGCGGCCGGTCCGACTGCGATGGAGTCCGCGCCGGCCGCAGAGGCATCGGCCTTTTCCGAATTGGCGCGGAAGTAGCGTGACACGCCGGTCTGGTTGATCCCGTCCTCCAGGGCGCTGACGCGGGTGTCGGTGCGGTACAGCTGCGAGCCGACCACCACGTCGCTGGAATCCGCGGCGATCCGGCCTTCCTCGACATTGGTGATGCGCGAGCGGCTGGTTGCGCCGGCGCTGCCATGCATGGCGCTGAAGGCGCCCAGGGAGTCGTCCCAGAGCAGGGCGTCACCGCGCAGTTCGCTCACTTCGTCGCGGGTGGCGTTGAGTTGGGAGACGTTCACGGCGTCGGTGTCATTGCTACCCGCGGCGACGTTGGTGATCCGCCGCTTGAGATCCTGGTTGCCCACCGAAACGCTGTCGTCGGCATCGGTTACCGAACCATGGCCCAGGGCCACGCTGCGGGCGTGTTCGGCGCGGCTGGCGGTGCCCAGCGCCATGGAGTGCTCGCCGCTGGCCACGGACCAGCCGCCGATGGCGTTGGCGGCCTGGCCTGTCGCCGCCGAGGCGATGCCCAGGGCGGTGCTGCCGTCGGTGGAGGCCAGGGCTTCCTTGCCGAGCGCCGTGCTGCCTACGCCCAGAGCGCGGGACCAGGCGCCGGCCGCCGTGCTGGCGAGGGCCGCCGCCTCGGCTTCGGCGCCCAGGGCGGTGGCGCTTTGCGCCGTGGCTTCGGCGCTGTTGCCCAAGGCCACGCTGTGCCCGCCGGTGGCCTGGCTCCAGGCGCCGACGGCAGTGCTTTGCTGACCGCTGGCCTGCGCGCTGGTACCCAGTGCGGAGCTCTTTTCACCGCTGGCCTGCGCCTGCACACCCAGGGCGCTGGCGCCGGCGCCGCTGGCGCTGGACCAGCCGCCGACGGAGGTGGCGCTGCTGCCCGTCGCCTGGGCCTGCAGGCCTATCGCCGTGCTGCCATGGGTGCTGGCCCGGGCCTCCTTGCCGACCGCGGTGGCGCCAATGCCATGGGCCATCGCCCAGTTGCCGACGGCGGTGGCGGAGTTCGCGCTCGCTTCGGCATCGACACCCACTGCCAGCGCGTCGCTGGCGGTGGCTTCGGCACTGCTGCCCAGCGCGGTGCTGCGCTCACCGGTGGCCTGGCTCCAGCCGCCCAGCGCGGTGGCGCGATCGCCGAGGGCATCCGCCCTGACGCCAACGGCCGTCGCGTGCTGGCCGGATGCGTGGGCCTGGTTGCCGGCTGCCAGCGCGTTCTCGCCGCTGGCCAGCGCCGCCGTGCCCATGGCGATGGCGTTGCTGCCGCTGGATTCGGACTGCGGGCCTATGGCAATGGCGTTCTCGCCGCTGGCGTTGGCGTCCGGGAGTTCGGAGTTGGCGCGGAAGTAGCGTGTGCCGCGCTGGTAAACGTCGCCCAGCCAGTCCGCTACGTCGCCAATGGCGTCGGCCGCTTCTTCGCCCAGGCGCTGGAGTTGCGAGAGGTTGACCGCGTCGGTGGCCTGGGTGCCCTCGGCCACGTTGGCGATGCGGCGCTGCAGGTCGGCGTTGCCGACCGAGACCTCGTTGTCCGCTCCTGTGGCGGAGTTCAGGCCCAGTGCGACGCTGCCCTGATGCGACGCCAGGGCTTCCTTGCCGAGAGCCACGCTGCCGATACCGCTGGCCTTGGACCAGGTGCCCACGGCAGTGCTGGCCAAGGCGGCGGCTTCGGCTTCGGCGCCGAGCGCGGTGCTGTCCTGTGCGGTGGCTTCGGCGCTACCGCCCACGGCGGTGCTGCGCAGTTGCGTGGCCTGGCTCCAGGCCCCGAGGGCGAGGGCACGTTCGCCCGCCGCGTCGGCGGAGACACCCACCGCAGTGGCGTTCGCGCCGCTGGCGGAGCTTTGCGTGCCGAGTGCGGTCGAGCCGCCGGCGGTGGCGCTGGCCAGCTTGCCCAGCGCAGTGGCGTTTTCGCCGCTGGCTGCGGTTCTTGCGCCAACTGCGGTTGCCCCGTCGCCGGTGGCCTGGGCCGCGATGCCCAGGGCGCTGGCATCGCCCTGGGAGGCCAGGGCTTCCTTGCCGATGGCCACGCTGCCGACGCCGCTGGCCTTGGACCAGGTGCCCACGGCAGTGCTGGCCAAGGCGGCGGCTTCGGCTTCGGCGCCGAGCGCGGTGCTGTCCTGTGCGGTGGCTTCGGCGCTACCGCCCACGGCGGTGCTGCGCAGTTGCGTGGCCTGGCTCCAGGCCCCGAGGGCGAGAGCGCGTTCGCCCGCCGCGTCGGCGGAGACGCCCACCGCAGTGGCGTTCGCGCCGCTGGCTTGGGCGGCGCTGCCCATGGCGATGCTGTCGCTGCCCGAAGCCACGGCCTCGGGGCCGATGGCTACGCTGTCCTGGCCGTTGGCTTGGGCCATCGCCTTGTCGGAGTTCGCCTGGAAATACTTCGTCCCGCTTTCATAGACGTCGCTGAGCCAGTCGGAAACCGACTGCAGCGCTGCTTCGCCTTGCTGGCGCAGCGTCTCCAGCTGGGAAAGGTTGATGGCGTCGTTGGCCTGGGTGCCGTCGGCTACATGGGTCAACTGGCGATCGAGGTTGGCGTTGCCGATGGAGACGCTATCGTTCCTGTCGGTCGCCGAGCCGGCACCCAGGGCTACCGAGTTGGCATGGTTGGCGCCAGCCCAGGCCCCCAGGGCCAGGCCATTGGCGCCGGCCGCCTGCGAATCCAGGCCCAGCGCGGTGCTGTGCTCGCCCTGGGCGGTGGCTCCCTTGCCGATCGCCGTGCTGGCCAGGCCCGATGCCGAGGAGTACGCGCCCAGGGCGGTGCTGCTGGCCTGGCTGGTGGCGGCGTTGCGGCCGATGGCCAGGCTGCTGTCGCCCTTGGCCTCGGTATTTCGTCCAAGCGCCACGCTGTTGTCGCCATAGGCGGCCGCCCACGGGCCGACGGCGGTGGCGTGGCTTGCCGATGCCGTGGCGTAGTCGCCCAGGGCCGTGCTGTTTACACCTGACGCACTGGCGCCGGTGCCTTCCTGCACGCTGGTGAGCATGGCGCCCAGGCGCACCTCGGCGCGCGGCTGGACCACCTGGCTGGCGCTGGCCTTGTCGTCGCCCTCGATCTCGGCTTCGGTGACCGCCCCGGCAGGAATGCCGAACAGCGCCAGGCAGGCGGAGGAAAGCAGGCCCACTGCGCCGGCCAGGCCGCGGTTGCGGTGCTTGCCGTGGCTTCTGGCGAATTCGCTGGCGACTACCCAGGCGCGGCGCGCCGCACTCCAGACCAGTCGGAATGACTTGTTCATGAGAGACTCCTTGCGGGGAGCTCCCCGCAAATGGTGAGAGGCCCCTGATCCGGGATCAGCGGGCGTTCGAGGTGGGGAGAGGGGGAAGGGCGCGTGCCGCCTGGGCAATCAGCGGGCGCTCCGGACAGGCCACCGGCGGTAGCCCCAGCTCCACCTGGTAGAGCCATCGGGCAGCGGCAGCGTCGTTACGCATGCCTTGCAGGTAGCCGCCGGCGAAGAGGGTGGCTTCGGCGATCAGGGCCCGGCGTTGCGGCAGCGTCAGCGGCATCCGGTCGATCGCCGCGAAAACACTGGCGGAGTCGGCCTTGCCGCGATACAGCTCGACCAGCGCGTGCTGCGCCGCGTCGTCGGGCCGCACTGCGGCGAGCAGGCGCTTGAACGCCGTGTCGCGGGCGCGCCTGGAGGAGGCGTTGTCGCGCGTGACCAGCCATAGCCGCCAGAGCTGCGCATAGGCCTTCTCATCGGCGTTCGCGCCCTTCGAGGCGATTTGCGCGAAGGCACGGTCGGCGTCGCGGTAGCGCCCCAGGGCGGCCAGGTTGGCGGCAGAAGGCAGGGCGACCAGGTCGCTCCAGACGGAGCGGCCCAGCCGGTCGTAGTGGCGCCGTGCCTGCTGCGGCCTGCCCAGGGCGTCGTCGACCAGGGCCAGTTCCATTTCGAGCCGTCCGCTGCTGGTGCCCTTGGCCAGGAGTTTGTCGAGGAGGCGGTCGGCGCCCTGGAAATCGCCGGCGAGATAGGCCGCATGGGCGGTGCCCAGAAGCTGCTGGCTTTCGCTGGCGTTGACCATTGCGGCGAACAGCCAGCAGGCCAGGGCGATGAGCAGCCAGGTGGCTTGCGAGGGGCGGCCACGCCGGCCGCGGCCTCTGGCGTTCGTTCGAAGGCTATGAGCGCTGAATCCGAACATGATGTCTGCTCCCAAGAAAACGATGGGGGCAGGCTATGGCCGAAGGCTTCGTGTGGCTGTCGTGATGCGCCGGGATCGTTGTAGCGATTGCGCTACGCCGGGGGAGAGGGCGGCGGTTCAGGGCCGGAGAGCAACTGCAGTTCGATGACGCAGGGCAGCCGCAAGGGCAAGCCGGAAAACGTCAGCGAGGCCCGTATCAGGGGGGCCAGGCGCCTGGCCAGGCCGAGATGGGCGTCGAACCTGTCGAAGGGGAGGCCGGCATCCGGCGAGTTCACGTCGATCCGCCAGACGGACTCGCCGTGGCCGCGGTATTCCTGCCGTGCTTCCACATGCAGGTTCGCCGAGGACTCCGCGCTGACGAAGGCCAGGGCCGTCGCCAACAGTTCGCCGTACAGTCCGGCGTCCATCCAGGCGCATGTCGCCGTTTGCGGCAGCGAGAGCGTCACGCTGGCGGCGTAGCGCCTGGCGAAGGTCTCGACCGCCTGGTTGGTGAGCGCGTTCAGGTCGCAGGTCTCCGGTAGCGGAACCCTGTTGCCCTGGTCCAGTTCGGCCAGTTCCAGCAGCAGCTCGGTATGTCGCTTGAGCATGCCGACGGGGTTTCGCAGCGAAGCCGCCTCCGGGGTGCTTTTCGCCAGGTCGGCCAGTTGCTCTTCCAGGATCGATAGCTGCTCTTCGAAGCGCTTGCATTCGGCGATGAAAAAATGGGTGCGCAGCTGCCGCAGGGAGAGCATTCGCTGCTGCGCTTGCGTCAGTTGGGCCACTTCGCTGTCGAAGTCGCTGACATCCACGATCGCGCACAGCATGCCGAGCACCTGGCCGCTTTCGTCCCGGTGGGGCACGCCCCAGACCCGCACGGTGCGGGGGCCCTGGGGGAAGTGGGCCACGAAATCCGACACGAAGGATCTGGCGTCGGCCACGGCCTTGAGATAGCCACGACGCACCTGCTCGGTGAGTTGTTCCCCTACGATGCCGTTGGGGGCGATCTCCATGCCCAGACACGCCTGCCGGGAAAGACCATGCAGGTCGGCGAAGCCCTGGTTGCACAGCAGCAGGGCCCCGTCCCGCGCGCGCAGTGCCGTCGGGAAAGGCAGCATTTCGATGAATTCCTGCAGGCGCGAGCCTTGCCCGCTGGCGAAATGCATTTTCCCCAGGCCCGCGGCGGGGGCGACGCCATGCCGCCAGGCGAATGCCAGCAGGTCCGCGTTCGAGTGCAGGTCCAGCTTCTGGAACAGGCGCGTCTTGTAGGTGCTGACGGCGCTGGGGCTCAGCTTCATGGTGGCGGCGATGGACTTGATCGGGTTGCCCTGCGCCAGTTGCTTCATTACGGTCAGCTCGCGGGGTGACAGGGTGGCCAGCAGCCGGCTCTCCTGGCGGTCGCCCGGGCGCCGCGACACATCCTCGAAGGCATGGCGCGGAAAGAAGGTCCGGCCACTGAGCAGCGTCCGAACCGCGAGAAGCAACTGCTCGGGCGGCTCGGACCTGGACAGGTACCCGGCTGCCCCGTATTGGCGGGCGAGATCGATGAAATGGGGCTGGTAGTCGTTTCCCAGGACCAGCACGGGGAGGTTGCGTCCGCTTTGCCGCAGCCACTGCAGAACTTCGGTGCCGTTGGTATCCGGAAGCATGAAGTCGAGCACCAGCAGGTCCGGCGCAGTGCTCCGCAGCGCGGCTATCGCGGCGGCCCCGTTGAACACACAGGTGGGAACCTCATGCGCCTGGTCTTTCAGGGCGGAGCTGGCACCGGCGCTGAACAGGGGTTCAATGCATGCAAGCAGTATGTTCGCCATGCGGACACCTCGGGTTGCCGAGCAGAGTAGTAAAAAAACCGGCGATTGGCGAAAAGGCGGGGCATGGGCTGGAGCCGCCGCCCCGTTCGCGGGGCGCGACGCGGCATGGCGGGGCCCGAAGGGGCTTGCAGAGGGAAGGGCGGGGAAGGGCAGGCAACAAAAAACCGGCTCGATGGCCGGTTCTTCTGGTGTTCCGAAATTCGCTGGGAATCTGGATGGTGCCCCGGGAGAGACTCGAACTCTCACTCTGTCGCCAGAAACGGATTTTGAATCCGCCGCGTCTACCATTCCGCCACCGAGGCAATGGCGCGGCAGTATAGGGAGGCCCTCGGTACCGGTCAATCCACCCGCGTGGCGATGCCATCGCAATTCCAGTAATATATCCGGCCCTTCGAGATATACCCCATGCGCGTCGCCGACTTCCATTTCGATCTGCCCGAGGCCCTGATCGCCCGCCATCCGCTCGCCGAACGTCGCGCCAGCCGCCTGCTGGTGCTGGACGGGCCGAGCGGCGCCCTCAGCCACCGTCACTTCGCCGACCTGCTGGAATACCTGCGGCCGGGCGACCTGATGGTATTCAACAACACCCGGGTGATCCCGGCGCGGCTGTTCGGGCAGAAAGAGTCCGGCGGCAAGCTGGAGATCCTCGTCGAGCGCGTGCTGGACAGCCGCCGCGTGCTGGCCCACGTGCGTTCGAGCAAGTCGCCCAAGCCGGGTTCGAAGATCCTCATCGACGGCGGCGCCGAGGCGCAGATGCTGCAGCGCCACGACGCGCTGTTCGAGCTGGGCTTCGCCGAAGACGTGCTGCCGCTGCTGGAGCGCGTCGGGCACATGCCGCTGCCTCCCTATATAGACAGGCCCGACGAGGCCGCCGACCGCGAGCGCTACCAGACCGTCTACGCCGAGCGCGCCGGCGCCGTGGCCGCGCCCACCGCCGGGCTGCACTTCGATGAAGGGCTGCTGGCGGCCATCCGCGAGAAGGGCGTGGACACCGCCTTCGTCACCCTGCACGTCGGCGCCGGCACCTTCCAGCCGGTGCGCGTGGAGAAGATCGAAGACCACCACATGCACAGCGAGTGGCTGGAGGTCGGCCAGGACGTGGTCGACGCCGTGGCCGCCTGCCGCGCCCGTGGCGGCCGGGTGATCGCCGTCGGCACCACCAGCGTGCGTTCGCTGGAGAGCGCGGCCCGCGACGGCCAGCTCAAGCCGTTCAGCGGCGACACCGACATCTTTCTCTACCCGGGCCGGCCCTTCCATGTGGTCGATGCCCTGGTGACCAACTTCCACCTGCCCGAGTCGACCCTGCTGATGCTGGTCTCGGCCTTCGCCGGCTACCCGGAGATCATGGCCGCCTATGCCGCGGCGGTGGAGCACGAATACCGTTTCTTCAGCTACGGCGATGCCATGTTCATCACCCGCAACCCCGCGCCGCGCGGGCCCGAGGACTGATCCATGAGTTTCATGAAGTTCGAACTGCTGGCCACCGACGGCAAGGCCCGGCGCGGCCGCCTGAGCTTCCCCCGCGGAGTGGTCGAGACCCCGGCGTTCATGCCGGTGGGCACCTATGGCACGGTCAAGGGCATGTTGCCGCGCGACATCGAGGGCATAGGCGCGCAGATCATCCTCGGCAACACTTTCCACCTGTGGCTGCGCCCGGGCACCGAGGTGATCCGCAAGCACGGCGACCTGCACGACTTCATGCAGTGGCAGGGGCCGATCCTCACCGACTCCGGCGGTTTCCAGGTGTTCAGCCTGGGCGCGCTGCGCAAGATCAAGGAAGAGGGCGTGTACTTCGCCTCGCCGGTGGACGGCGCCAAGGTCTTCATGGGCCCCGAGGAGTCCATGGCGGTGCAGCGCGCGCTGGGCTCGGACATCGTGATGATCTTCGACGAGTGCACCCCGTATCCGGCCGAGTTCGACGTGGCCAAGCGCTCCATGGAGCTGTCGCTGCGCTGGGCCAAGCGCTCGAAGATCGCCCATGGCGACAGCCCCTCGGCGCTGTTCGGCATCGTCCAGGGCGGCATGCATGAAGAGCTGCGCATGCGTTCGCTGGAAGGCCTGCAGGAAATCGGTTTCGACGGCCTGGCCATCGGCGGCCTGTCGGTGGGCGAGCCCAAGGAAGAGATGATCCGCGTGCTGGACTTCCTGCCGCCGCGCATGCCGGCCGACAAACCCCGTTACCTGATGGGGGTGGGCAAACCCGAGGACCTCGTGGAAGGTGTGCGCCGCGGCGTCGACATGTTCGACTGCGTGATGCCCACGCGCAACGCGCGCAACGGCCATCTGTTCGTCGATACCGGGGTGATCAAGATCCGCAACGCCGTGCACAAGCACGACGAGTCGCCGCTGGACTCGACCTGCGATTGCTACACCTGCAAGCACTTCTCCCGCGCCTACCTCTACCACCTGGACAAGTGCGGGGAAATGCTCGGCAGCATGCTCAATACCATCCATAACTTGCGGCATTATCAGCGGCTTATGGCTGGTTTGCGCGAGGCAATCCAACAGGGTACATTGGCCGCCTTTGTCGACGCCTTCTATGCCAAACGCGGCCTTCCGACGCCGCCGTTGGGCGATTGATCCCGATTTTCCAAAAGAATATAGAGACAGGAGTATCCGATGAGCTTTCTGATTCCCGCCGCCTACGCCGACGCCGCTGCTCCCGCGGCCGCCGCAGGCCCGATGGGCACTGGTTTTGAGTGGGTCTTCCTGGTCGGCTTCCTGGTCATCTTTTACCTGATGATCTGGCGTCCGCAGGCCAAGCGTAACAAGGAGCACAAGAACCTCCTGTCCAGCCTGCAGAAGGGTGACGAAGTCGTCACTTCCGCGGGTATCGCCGGCAAGGTGCTGAAAGTCGCCGAGGACTTCGTGGTCGTCGAGGTCGCCGACAACGTCGAGCTGAAGTTCCAGAAGGGCGCCATCGCCGCGACCCTGCCGAAAGGCACGCTCAAGGCCATCTGAGTTCCAGGCAAAGAAAACCAATAGACGGGGCGCATGAAGCGCCCCGCGTCATAACGGGCGGTATCAATGCTCAACAAATATCCCCTGTGGAAATACCTGCTGATCCTGGCGGTGCTTGCCGTCGGCTTCATCTATTCCGCACCCAACCTCTACCCGGACGATCCGGCCGTGCAGGTCAGCGGCGCCAGCAGCGCGCTGCAGATCACCCAGGCCGACATCGACAAGGCCAGCAAGGCGCTGACCGACGCGGGCATCGCCGTCAAGGCGGGCAGCCTCGGCAAGAACAGCGGCCTGATCCGCCTGGTCAAGCAGGAAGACCAGCTTCCCGCCAAGGACATCGTGCGTCGCGCCCTGGGCGACGACTACGTGGTCGCCCTGAACCTGGCGCAGACCACCCCGAACTGGCTGCGCAGCATCGCCGCCCACCCGATGAAGCTGGGCCTCGACCTTTCCGGGGGCGTGCACTTCCTCCTCGAAGTGGACATGGACAAGGCCGTCGACGCCCGCCTGAACGTCTACGAGAGCGAGATCAAGAGCGCCCTGCGCAAGGAGCGCCTGCGCTACCGCAGCCTGCCGGTGCAGGACCGCGCCATCCAGCTGGGCTTCACCGACGACGAATCGCTGGACAAGGCCAAGGCGCTGATCGCCAAGGACTACCGCGACTTCGAGGTGACCCAGGATTCGCGCAACGGCATGCAGGTGCTGCGCCTGGCCATGACCGCGGCCAAGCTCGCCGAAATCCGCGAATACTCGATCAAGCAGAACCTCACCACCGTGCGCAACCGCGTCAACGAGCTGGGCGTGTCCGAGCCGCTGGTGCAGCGCCAGGGCGCCAACCGCATCGTGGTCGAGCTGCCGGGCGTGCAGGACACCGCCGAAGCCAAGCGCATCCTCGGCAAGACCGCCAACCTGGAGTTCCGCCTGGCCGCCGAGCCCGACGCCATCAAGTCGGCCACCGAGACCTTCGAATTCCGCGAGCCGCGCCGTCCGCCGGTGGCCCTGGAACGCAGCGTGATCATCACCGGCGACCAGGTCACCGACGCCAGCGCCAGCTTCGACGAGAACGGCCGCCCGCAGGTGAACATCCGCCTCGACGGCCACGGCGGCGAGCTGATGAACCGCGCCACCCGCAACAACGTCGGCCGCAGCATGGCGGTGGTGTTCATCGAGCAGAAGCCGATCACCCGCTATGCCAAGCAGGTGGTCGACGGCGTCGAGCAGGAAGTCGCCGTCCCGGCCTTCAAGGAAGAGAAGAAGATCATCAGCCTGGCGACCATCCAGTCGGCTCTGGGCAATCAGTTCCGCATCACCGGCCTCGACGGCCCGGGCGAGTCCTCGGAACTGGCCCTGCTGCTGCGCGCCGGCGGCCTGGCCGCGCCGATGTACTTCGCCGAGGAACGCACCATCGGCCCGAGCCTGGGTGCGGACAACATCGCCAAGGGCATCGACGCCTCCCTGTGGGGCATGGTGTTCGTGTCGCTGTTCATCATCGTCATCTACCGCTTCTTCGGCGTGATCGCCACCGTCGCCCTGGGCTTCAACATGGTCCTGCTGGTGGCGCTGATGTCGATCCTCGGCGCGACCCTGACGCTGCCGGGCATCGCCGGTATCGTGCTGACCATGGGCATGGCGGTGGACGCCAACGTGCTGATCTTCTCGCGGATACGCGAGGAACTGGCCGGCGGCATGTCGGTGCAGCGCGCCATCCACGAAGGCTTCAACCGCGCCTTCACCGCCATCGTCGACGCCAACCTGACCTCGCTGCTGGTCGGCGGCATCCTCTACGCCATGGGCACCGGCCCGGTGAAGGGCTTCGCCGTGACCATGTCGCTGGGCATTCTCACCTCGATGTTCACGGCCATCATGGTCACCCGCGCAATGGTCAACCTGATCTTCGGCGGGCGTGACTTCAAGAAGCTGTGGATCTAAGGGGGATCATGAGATGAATATCAAGATCGGTACCATCAACTTCATGGGCGTGCGCAACATCGCGTTCGCCGCCACCCTGGTCCTCACCCTGATCGCCCTCGGCAGCTGGATCACCAAGGGCATCAACTTCGGCCTGGACTTCACCGGTGGCACCCTCATCGAGCTGAACTACCAGCAGCCGGCCGACCTGGGCAAGGTCCGCGACGAGCTGGTCAAGGCCGGCTACGCCGAAGCCGTGGTGCAGAGCTTCGGCGACACCAGGGACGTGCTGGTGCGCATGCCCAGCGAAGACCCGGAGCTGGGCAAGAAGGTCGCCGCGGCGCTGCAGCAGGCCGACACCCAGAACCCGGCCAGCCTCAAGCGCGTGGAATACGTCGGCCCGCAGGTCGGCGAGGAACTGCGCGACCAGGGCGGCCTGGGTATGCTCCTGGCCCTGGGCGGCATCCTCATCTACGTCGGCTTCCGCTTCCAGTGGAAGTTCGCCGTGGGCGCCATTCTCTCGCTGATCCACGACGCCATCATCGTGATGGGCGTGCTGTCGTTCTTCCAGATCACCTTCGACCTCACCGTGCTCGCCGCGGTGCTGGCGGTGGTGGGCTACTCGCTGAACGACACCATCGTGATCTTCGACCGGGTGCGCGAGAACTTCCGCGTGCTGCGCAAGGCCAGCCTGATCGAGAACATCAACATCTCCACCAGCCAGACCCTGCTGCGGACCATGGCCACCTCGATCTCCACCCTGCTGGCCATCGCCGCGCTGCTGTTCTTCGCCGGCGACAACCTGTTCGGCTTCTCCATCGCGCTGTTCGTCGGCGTGCTGGCCGGCACCTACTCGTCGATCTACATCGCCGACGTGGTGCTGATCTGGCTGAAGCTCTCGGCCGAGGACCTGATCCCGCCGCAGGCCAAGGAAGTCGACGACCGCCCCTGAGGCTGTCCCGCCGCTCCTCGAAACTCCCGCTCCGGCGGGAGTTTTTCTTTGTGCGCGATCCGGCCGTGTGTCGGCATGCAGTGGCGCATCGCGAAGGAATGTCGGAACTTTCCTAAGGATTCCCTGCTCCAAGGCAAGGACAAGGGCAAGTGCCCATATGAAAGGAAAGCCAGGAGGTCTATGTGAACAAGTCGTTGCTCATCGGTACCGTGTTGGGCGCAGTCGGCGTTACGGCAGGTGGAGCGGTGGCCACGTACAGCCTGGTGGACCGCGGCCCCGAGTATGCCGAGGTGGTCGCCGTCCAGCCGGTCAAGGAGACCATCAAGACACCGCGCCAGGTCTGCAAGGACGTGGCGGTCACCCACCAGCGCCCGGTCAAGGACCAGCACCAGATCGTCGGCACCGCCATCGGCGCCATCGCCGGCGGCCTGCTGGGCAACCAGATCGGCGGCGGCAATGGCAAGAAGATCGCCACCGTGGCCGGTGCGGTCGGCGGCGGCTACGCCGGCAACAAGGTGCAGGAAGGCATGCAGGAGCGTGACACCTACACCACCACCGAAACCCGCTGCAGCACCGTGAACGACACCAGCGAGAAAGTGGTGGGCTACGACGTCAAGTACATGCTCGACGGCAAGGCCGGCCAGGTGCGCATGGACCGCGACCCGGGCAGCCAGATCCCGGTGGACAAGAGCGGCCGGCTGATCCTCAGCCAGCAGTAAGCATCGAAGCACGAGAAGGCGCCCCGCGGGGCGCCTTTTTCGTTTCCACAAAGGCTCTTCGTAGGATCTCATCCGCGATCCGCGCCGGGACGTCCGGCTATCGCGGACAAGGTCCGCTCCTACGGGAGAGGAGGAATACCATGCTCCCCGGCAACCTGTAGGAGCGGGCCCTGCCCGCGATTCGCGCGCAGGGCGCGCTCCTACAGGGGGATGGCGTGGGTGGGGCGGCGTAGGCGGATCTCATCCGCGAACCGCGCCGATAGTTCCGGCTATCGCGGACAAGGTCCGCTCCTACGGGAGAGGAGGAATACGATGCTCCCCGGTAACCTGTAGGAGCGGGCCCTGCCCGCGATTTCGCGCGCAGGGCGCGCTCCTACATGGGAATGGCGTGGGTGGGGCGGCGTAGCGGATCTTATCCGCGAATCGCGCCGATACCTCCGGCTATCGCGGACAAGGTCCGCTACAGGGGGCTGTGCCGAGGTGCTTTCGTAGGATGGGTTGAGCTTGCCGAACAAAAAGCCCGGCACATGGCCGGGCTCTTTCATTTGGCTGATGCTCAGCGCTTGAACGACGGCGGCAGGTGCGGCTGGATGCTGGTCAGCAGCGCCTTGAAGCACTTGGTGTTGCCGGCCACGATGTGACCCTTCTCGAGGAATTCGTGGCTGCCGGTGAAGTCGCTCACCAGGCCGCCGGCTTCCTGCACCAGCAGGGCGCCAGCCGCCATGTCCCACTCGGACAGGCCGAATTCCCAGAAGGCGTCGAAGCGGCCGGCCGCGACGTAGGCCAGGTCCAGGCTGGCGGCGCCGGCGCGGCGGATGCCGGCGGTCTGGCCGACCAGGCTGCGGAACATGCCCAGGTAGGCGTCGAGGTGGTCCAGCTGGCTGTCGCGGAACGGGAAGCCGGTGCCCAGCAGGGCGCCTTCCAGGCTCTTGCGGTTGCTCACCCGCAGGCGGCGGCCGTTCAGCGCGGCGCCGCGGCCGCGGCTGGCGGTGAATTCTTCCTGGCGCACCGGGTCGAGGACCACGGCGTGCTCCAGGCGGCCCTTGTACTTGCAGGCGATGCTGACGGCGAAGTGCGGGACGCCGTGGATGAAGTTGGTGGTGCCATCCAGCGGGTCGATGATCCACAGGTAGTCGGCGCCTTCGCCGCTGCCCTCGAGGAAGCCGCCTTCCTCGCCCATGATGCCGTGGTTCGGGTAGGCCTTGCGCAGGGCGGTGACGATGCTGAGTTCGGCGGCGCGATCGACTTCGGTGACGTAGTCCTTGGCGTCTTTTTCGTTGACCGAGAGGGTGTCCAGGCGTTCGATGGAGCGGAAGATCAGTTCACCGGCGCTGCGGGCCGCGCGCAGGGCGATGTTCAGCATGGGCTGCATGGAGAGGTCACCTGGATGATGTTAAAGAAAGCCGAACATTGTACCAGAAAACCGTGGCACTCATAGGGCGGCCTGTCGCTTGCGTGGCGCAAGACCGAGCGCTGCGGTAGGATTCCGTTCCTTTTCGTATCTGCTTGTGTGGAGAGCTTCGGTTGCTCGACAGAATTCGCGTGGTGCTGGTGAACACCAGTCATCCCGGCAATATCGGCGGTACCGCCCGGGCCATGAAGAACATGGGCCTGTCGCGCCTGGTGCTGGTCGACCCCATGGACTTCCCCAGCGGCGAGGCGGTGGCCCGCGCCTCCGGGGCGACCGACATCCTCGACGCCGCCCAGGTGGTGCCGACCCTGGAAGACGCCCTGGTGGGCTGCAGCCTGGTGCTCGGCACCAGCGCCCGTGACCGGCGCATCCCCTGGCCGCTGCTCGACCCCCGCGAATGCGCGACCACCAGCCTGCAGCACGCCCAGCAGGGCGGCGAGGTGGCCCTGGTGTTCGGCCGCGAGTATGCGGGTTTGACCAACGAAGAATTGCAGCGATGTCAGTTCCACGTGCACATTCCCGCCAACCCCGAGTTCAGCTCGCTGAACCTGGCGACGGCGGTCCAGGTGCTCGCCTACGAGGTGCGCATGGCCTGGCTGGCCGCCGAAGGCCAGCCGACCAAGCAGGAGAAGCTGGAGACCACCGCCATGCTCAACAGCCTGCCGGTGACCGCCGACGAGCTGGAGCGCTTCTATTCGCACCTGGAGTCCACCCTGGTCGACATCGGCTTCCTCGACCCGCAGAAGCCGCGGCACCTGATGTCGCGCCTGCGCCGCCTGTACGGCCGCGCCGGGGTCAGCAAGCTGGAGATGAATATCCTCCGGGGTATCCTCACCGAAACACAGAAGGCCGCGCAGGGCGCGGCCTGCAAGCGGAGTGAAGATGATGTTTGAGCGTGTGCGCGAAGATATCCAGAGCGTATTCCATCGCGACCCGGCAGCGCGCAATGCCTTCGAGGTACTCACCTGCTACCCCGGCCTGCACGCCGTGTGGCTGCACCGCCTGGCGCACCTGCTGTGGACTTCCGGCTGGAAGTGGCTGGCGCGCCTGGTGTCCAACTTCGGCCGCTGGATGACCGGCATCGAGATCCACCCCGGCGCCAGGATCGGCCGGCGCTTCTTCATCGACCACGGCATGGGCATCGTCATCGGCGAGACCGCCGAGATCGGTGACGACGTCACCCTCTACCAGGGCGTGACCCTCGGCGGCACCAGCTGGAACAAGGGCAAGCGCCACCCGACCCTGGCCGACGGCGTGGTGGTCGGCGCCGGCGCCAAGGTGCTCGGCCCGTTCACCGTCGGCGCCGGGGCGAAAGTGGGCTCCAACGCCGTGGTCACCAAGGAAGTGCCGCCGGGCGCCACCGTGGTCGGCATTCCCGGGCGCATCATCATGAAGGACGATGCCGAGCAGCAGGCCAAGCGCCAGGCCATGGCCGAGAAGCTCGGCTTCGACGCCTACGGCGTCAGCCAGGACATGCCCGACCCGGTGGCCCGCGCCATTGGCCAACTGCTCGACCACCTGCAGGCGGTCGACGGCCGGCTGGAGGGCATGTGCCAGGCGCTGACGGCCCTGGGTAGCGACTACTGTGCGAAAAAACTGCCAGAGCTGCGTGAAGAGGACTTCGCCGGCGTCAAGGATGAAGAGGGCAAGGCGGCGCATTGATGCGTCGCTAACGATTTCCTGCTACATTATGCCGCCCTTCGCTGGCTAATCCCGAGTAATTTGATAGGTCTTATAGTTGACTCAAATACTCGGAAATGGCATCCTTTCGCCAGTCCAGTGATCCATTCGGGAATGTCCCATGCGTCTGACCACCAAAGGCCGCTATGCCGTAACCGCCATGCTCGACCTGGCGTTGCATGCCCAGCGTGGTCCGGTTTCCCTGGCGGACATTTCCGAGCGCCAGGGCATATCCCTGTCCTATCTCGAACAGCTGTTCGCCAAGTTGCGCCGTGGCAACCTGGTGACCAGCGTGCGCGGTCCCGGCGGCGGCTACCAGCTGTCCCGCGACATGGCCGGCATCCACGTCGCCCAGGTGATCGATGCGGTCAACGAATCGGTCGATGCCACGCGCTGCCAGGGGCAGGGGGATTGCCACTCCGGCGACACCTGCCTGACCCACCACCTTTGGTGCGACCTCAGCCAGCAGATCCACGAATTCCTCAGCGGCATCAGCCTCGCCGACCTGGTCGAGCGCCGTGAAGTCCAGGAAGTCGCGCAGCGGCAGGATGAGCGTCGTTGCGGAGGCACCGGCAAACGGCCGAGCCTCGATAAGATTGAAGCGTCCGCCATCGATTGAGCGCGCGCCAGCCTGTAGGAGTTACCTGATGAAATTGCCGATCTACCTCGACTACTCCGCCACCACCCCGGTGGATCCGCGCGTCGCTCAGAAGATGGCTGACTGCCTGCTGGTGGATGGCAACTTCGGCAACCCCGCCTCGCGCTCCCACGTGTTCGGCTGGAAGGCCGAGGAAGCCGTGGAGAATGCCCGCCGCCAGGTCGCCGAGCTGGTCAATGCCGACCCCCGCGAAATCGTCTGGACCTCCGGCGCGACCGAGTCCGACAACCTCGCCATCAAGGGCGTGGCGCACTTCTACGGCAGCAAGGGCAAGCATATCGTCACCTCGAAGATCGAGCACAAGGCGGTGCTGGACACCACCCGCCAGCTGGAGCGCGAAGGCTTCGAAGTGACCTACCTCGACCCCACCGAGGAAGGCCTGATCACCCCGGCCATGGTCGAGGCGGCGCTGCGTGACGACACCATCCTGGTCTCGATCATGCACGTGAACAACGAGATCGGCACCATCAACGACATCGCCGCCATTGGCGAGCTGACCCGCTCGCGCGGCATCCTGTTCCACGTCGACGCCGCGCAGTCCACCGGCAAGGTCGACATCGACCTGGACAAGCTCAAGGTCGACCTGATGTCCTTCTCCGCCCACAAGACCTACGGTCCCAAGGGCATCGGCGCCCTGTACGTGCGCCGCAAGCCGCGCGTGCGCCTGGAAGCCCAGATGCACGGCGGCGGCCACGAGCGCGGCATGCGCTCGGGCACCCTGGCCACCCACCAGATCGTCGGCATGGGCGAGGCCTTCCGCATCGCCAAGGAAGAAATGCACGCCGAGAACGAGCGCATCCGCGCCCTGCGCGACCGCTTCTTCGCCAAGCTCGAAGGCCTGGAAGAGCTCTACGTCAACGGCAGCCTGACCCAGCGCGTGCCGCACAACCTGAACCTGAGCTTCAACTACGTGGAAGGCGAGTCGCTGATCATGGCCCTGAAGGACCTCGCGGTCTCTTCCGGTTCGGCCTGCACCTCCGCCTCCCTGGAGCCGTCCTACGTGCTGCGCGCCCTGGGCCGCAACGACGAGCTGGCGCACAGTTCCATCCGTTTCACCTTCGGCCGCTTCACCACCGAGGAAGAGGTCGATTACGCCGCCGGTATCGTGGGGCAAGCCGTTTCCAAGCTGCGCGAGCTCTCGCCGCTGTGGGACATGTTCAAAGAGGGCGTCGACCTGTCCAAGGTCGAATGGCAGGCCCACTGACCCGCCCCATAGAGAGTGAGGATTAGCCATGGCATACAGTGACAAGGTCATCGACCACTACGAAAACCCGCGCAACGTCGGCAAGCTCGACGCCGAGGATCCCGATGTCGGCACCGGCATGGTCGGCGCGCCGGCCTGCGGCGACGTGATGCGCCTGCAGATCAAGGTCAACGAGCAGGGCGTGATCGAAGACGCCAAGTTCAAGACCTACGGCTGCGGTTCGGCCATCGCCTCCAGCTCCCTCGCCACCGAGTGGATGAAGGGCAAGACCCTGGACGAGGCCGAATCCATCAAGAACACCACCATCGCCGAAGAGCTGGCCCTGCCGCCGGTGAAGATCCACTGCTCGGTGCTCGCCGAGGACGCCATCAAGGCGGCCGTGCGCGACTACAAGCAGAAGAAGGGTCTGCTCTAACCGCTCAGTTGAGTAAGGAGTTCCCATGGCCATCAGCATGACCGAAGCCGCCGCCAAGCATGTCCAGCGCTCCCTCGAGGGGCGCGGCAAGGGCGAGGGCATTCGTCTTGGCGTGCGCACCACCGGGTGTTCCGGGCTGGCCTACGTGCTCGAGTTCGTCGATGAGCTGGCGCCCGAGGACCTGGTCTACGAGAGCCACGGCGTGAAGGTCATCATCGACCCGAAGAGCCTGGTCTACCTCGACGGCACCGAGTTGGACTTCACCAAGGAAGGCCTCAACGAGGGCTTCAAGTTCAACAACCCGAACGTTCGTGGCGAGTGTGGCTGCGGCGAAAGCTTCAACGTCTGAGGCCGGCGTGGGTAGTCCTTGCCACTTCGCGCTCTTCGACCTGCAGCCGGCTTTCCGCCTCGATCTGGATGCCCTTGGCCAGCGTTACCGTGAGCTGGTCCGCAGTGTCCATCCGGACCGTTTCGCCGATGCTTCCGAGCGCGAGCAGCGCGTGGCGCTGGAACGCGCCGCCGAGCTGAACGACGCCTACCAGACGCTGAAAAGCGCGCCGCGCCGGGCGCTGTACCTGCTGTCCCTGCGTGGCCAGGCGCTGCCGCTGGAAGCGACGGTGCAGGACCCGGAGTTCCTCCTGCAGCAGATGCAGTTGCGCGAGGAGCTGGAAGACCTGCAGGACAGCGCCGACCTGGATGGCGTAGCCGCCTTCAAGCGCCGCCTGAAGGCCGCCCAGCAGCAGCTGGAGGACAGCTTCGCCGATTGCTGGGACGACGCCGCGCGCCGCGAGCAAGCCGAGCGCCTGGTGCGCCGCATGCAGTTTCTCGACAAGCTGGCGCAGGAAGTGCGCCAGCTCGAAGAGCGACTCGACGATTAATCCGCGCGGCCCGTGCCGCGCCCGTTACGCCTGATTAGAAGCCGCATGGTCCTATTGCAGATCGCCGAGCCCGGACAAACCCCTCAGCCGCACCAGCGCCGGCTGGCCGTGGGCATCGACCTGGGCACCACCAATTCCCTGGTCGCCGCCGTGCGCAGCGGCGTCGCCGCACCTCTGGCCGATGCCGAGGGGCGCCTGATCCTGCCCTCGGCGGTGCGCTACCTGGCCGACCGCGTCGAGGTCGGCGAGTCGGTCAGGCGCGGCGCCTCCGCCGACCCGCTGAACTCCATCATCTCGGTCAAGCGCCTGATGGGCCGTGGCCTGGAGGATGTGAAGCAGCTCGGTGGCCAGTTGCCCTACCGCTTCACCCAGGGCGAGTCGCACATGCCCTTCATCGAGACCGTGCAGGGCCCGAAAAGCCCGGTCGAGGTCTCCGCGGAAATCCTCCGCAGCCTGCGCCAGCGCGCCGAAGCCACCCTGGGTGGCGAACTGGTCGGCGCGGTGATCACGGTGCCGGCGTATTTCGACGACGCCCAGCGCCAGGCCACCAAGGACGCCGCGCGCCTGGCCGGCCTGCACGTGCTGCGCCTGCTCAACGAGCCCACCGCCGCGGCGGTCGCCTACGGCCTGGACAAGAACGCTGAGGGCGTGGTGGCCATCTATGACCTGGGCGGCGGCACCTTCGACATTTCCATCCTGCGCCTGACCCGCGGCGTCTTCGAGGTCCTGGCCACCGGTGGCGACAGCGCCCTGGGCGGCGACGACTTCGACCATGCCATCGCCAGTTGGATCATCCAGCAGGCCGGCGCTTCCGACGACCTCGACCCGGGCAGCCAGCGCCAACTGCTGCAGGCCGCCTGCGCGGCGAAGGAAGCCCTGACCCTCAACGAAAGCGTCGAGGTCGCCTATGGCGATTGGCGCGGCAAGCTGGACCGCAGCCAGCTGGATGCCCTGATCGAACCCTTCGTCGCCCGCAGCCTCAAGGCCTGCCGTCGCGCCGTGCGCGACTCCGGCATCGAGCTGGAAGACATCGGCGCGGTGGTCATGGTCGGCGGCTCCACCCGCGTGCCGCGTGTGCGCCAGGCGGTGGGCGAGCTGTTCGGCCGCGAACCGCTGGTGGACATCGACCCCGACCAGGTGGTGGCCATCGGCGCCGCCATCCAGGCCGACGCCCTGGCCGGCAACAAGCGCGGCGAAGAGCTGCTGCTGCTGGACGTCATCCCGCTGTCCCTGGGCCTCGAGACCATGGGTGGGCTGATGGAGAAGGTGATCCCGCGCAACACCACCATCCCGGTGGCCCGCGCCCAGGAATTCACCACCTACAAGGATGGCCAGACGGCCATGATGATCCACGTGCTGCAGGGCGAGCGCGAGCTGGTCAAGGACTGCCGCTCCCTGGCGCGCTTCGAGCTGCGCGGCATCCCGCCGATGGTGGCCGGCGCGGCGAAGATCCGCGTCAGCTTCCAGGTGGACGCCGACGGCCTGCTGGCGGTGTCCGCCCGCGAGATGAGTTCCGGCGTCGAGGCGAGCATCCAGGTCAAGCCGTCCTACGGCCTGACCGACGGCGAGATCGCCCGCATGCTGCAGGACTCCTTCCGGTACGCCGGCGACGACATGAACGCCCGCGCGCTGCGCGAGCAGCAGGTCGAGGCCGAGCGTCTGCTCGAAGCCGTGCGCTCGGCGCTGGACGCCGATGGCGAGCGCCTGCTGGACGCCGACGAGCGGCTGGCCATCGAAGCCAGCATGGATACCCTGCGCGAACTGGCCGCCGGTAGCGATACCGCCGCCATCGAGCAACAGATCAAGCGTCTGTCCCAGGTGACCGACGCCTTCGCCGCGCGACGGATGGACGCTTCCGTCAAGGCCGCCCTGGCCGGTCGCCGGCTCAACGAAATCGAGGAATAAGCGAAGATGCCGCAGATCGTATTTCTGCCCCACCCCGAGCATTGCCCGGAGGGCGCGGTGGTCGAAGCCCAGCCGGGCGAGACCATCCTCAAGGCTGCGCTGCGCAACGGCATCGATATCGAGCACGCCTGCGAGATGTCCTGCGCCTGCACCACCTGTCACGTGATCGTGCGCGAGGGCTTCAACTCCATGGAACCGTCCGACGAGCTGGAAGACGACATGCTGGACAAGGCCTGGGGCCTGGAGCCGGATTCGCGCCTGTCGTGCCAGGCGGTGGTGGCGGACGAGGACCTGGTGGTGGAGATTCCGAAATACACCATCAACCAGGTTTCCGAAGGTCATTGAGGGAGCGGACATGAGCCTGAAATGGACCGATGTGCTGGAAATCGCCATCCAGCTGGCCGATAGCCATCCCGACGTGGACCCGCGCTACGTCAACTTCGTCGACCTGCACAACTGGGTGGTCGGCCTGCCGGAGTTCAGCGACGACCCGTCGCGCGGCGGCGAGAAGGTCCTGGAAGCCATCCAGGGCGCCTGGATCGAAGAGGCGGAATAGGTGGGCTGGAAGCTGGAAGCCGGAAGCTTGAAGCCGGAAGCTTGAAGCCGGAAGTGAAAGGCGCCACGCTTTCTAGCTTCTAGCTTCTAGCTTCTAGCTTCTAGCTTCTAGCTTCTAGCTTCTAGCTTCTAGCTTCTAGCTTCTAGCTTCTAGCTTCTAGCTTCTAGCTTCTAGCTTCCAGCTTCCAGCTTCCAGCTTCCAGCTTCTAGCTTCTAGCTTCTAGCTTCTAGCTTCTAGCTTCTAGCTTCCAGCTTCCAGCCGCCCTTATGCTTTTCCCCGAACCCGCGTATAATTCGCGGGTTTTATCTTTAGGTGTTCGCTCAGGTTCCCCGCGGTGCCTGTCGATACCGCCGGAGCGCTGCGTGCGTACCGGCCCCGCGCGTGCCAGCCAGAGGCTGCCGCTGTCGCGCGGCTCACCCTGAATCACAGAAGCTCCTGGGCTCGTCCCAGGGGCTTCTCGGCATTACCAACCTTGCTTTTCGGAGTTATCCCAAATGGCCCTGCAACGTACCTTCTCCATCATCAAGCCCGACGCCGTCGCCAAGAACGTCATCGGCGAAATCCTGACCCGCTTCGAGAAGGCCGGTCTGCGCGTCGTCGCTTCCAAGATGGTCCAGCTGTCCGAGCGCGAAGCCGGCGGCTTCTACGCCGAGCACAAAGAGCGCCCCTTCTTCAAGGACCTGGTTGCCTTCATGACCTCCGGCCCGGTCGTTCTGCAGGTTCTGGAAGGCGAAGACGCCATCGCCAAGAACCGTGAGCTGATGGGCGCCACCGATCCGAAGAAAGCCGACGCCGGCACCATCCGCGCCGATTTCGCCGTTTCCATCGACGAGAACGCCGTTCACGGTTCCGACTCGGAAGCTTCGGCTGCCCGCGAAATCGCCTACTTCTTCTCCAGCACCGAGGTGTGCGAGCGCATTCGCTGATCCAGGCGAATGGGCGAGGGTGAATCCATGACTGATACCGCTGCAAAGGCCAACCTGCTGGGCATGACCAAGCCCCAGCTCGAGGAATTCTTCGAGTCCATCGGTGAAAAGCGCTTCCGCGCCGGCCAGGTGATGCAATGGATTCACCACTTTGGCGCCGAGGATTTCGACGCCATGACCAATGTCGGCAAGGCCTTGCGCGAAAAGCTCAAGGCCTGTGCCGAGATTCGCGGCCCCGAAGTGGTCAGCCAGGACATCTCCAGCGACGGCACCCGCAAGTGGGTGGTGCGCGTGGCGTCCGGCAGTTGCGTCGAGACCGTGTACATCCCGCAGAACGGCCGCGGCACCCTGTGCGTGTCGTCCCAGGCCGGCTGCGCCCTGGATTGCAGCTTCTGCTCCACCGGCAAGCAGGGCTTCAACAGCGACCTGACCTCCGCCGAGATCATCGGCCAGGTGTGGCTCGCCAACAAATCCTTCGGCACCGTGCCCGGCAAGATCGACCGCGCCATCACCAACGTGGTGATGATGGGCATGGGCGAGCCGCTGCTGAACTTCGACAACGTCGTCACCGCCATGAGCATCATGATGGAGGACTTCGGCTACGGCATCTCCAAGCGCAAGGTGACGCTGTCCACCTCCGGCGTGGTGCCGATGATCGACAAGCTCGGCGAAGTCACCGACGTGTCCCTGGCGCTGTCGCTGCATGCGCCCAACGACGAGCTGCGCAACCAACTGGTGCCGATCAACAAGAAGTATCCCCTGGCGGTGCTGCTGGACGCCTGCCAGCGCTACATCGGGCGCCTGGGCAAGGAGCGCGTGCTGACCGTCGAGTACACCCTGCTCAAGGACGTCAACGACCAGCCCGAGCACGCTGAGCAGATGATCGCATTGCTCAAGGAAATTCCTTGCAAGATCAACCTGATTCCGTTTAATCCGTTCCCCCATTCCGGTTACGAGCGGCCGAGCAACAATTCGATCCGCCGTTTCCAGGACATGCTGCACAAGGGCGGCTTCAACGTCACCGTGCGCACCACCCGCGGCGACGACATCGACGCCGCCTGCGGCCAACTGGTCGGCCAGGTGATGGACCGTACCCGCCGCAGCGAACGCTACATCGCCGTACGCCAGCTGGCGGCCGACGCCGAGAAGGCGCCCGCCAATCGAAACTGATCTCGAGGGAGGATTCCGATGACCTTGCGCGCCGCGCTGTTCGTGTTCCTGGCCAGCCTGCTGGCGGGTTGCGTGACGTCTGGGAAGCAGGACCCCCTGAGCACCGCCAAGGGCCGTGAAGAGGCCCGCGACGCCTACATCCAGCTGGCCATCGGCTACCTGCAGAACGGCAGTACCGAGCAGGCCAAGGTGCCGCTGCGCCAGGCCCTGGAGCTGGACTCCTCGAGCGCCGACGCCCACGCCGCGCTGGCCCTGGTCTACCAGCAGGAGATGGAGCCCAAGCTGGCCGAGCAGGAATACCGCAAGGCGTTGTCCTCGCGCTCGGATGCGCGCATCTGGAACAACTACGGCAGCTTCCTGTACGAACAGAAGCGCTACGACGAGGCCACCAATGCCTTCCAGAAGGCCGCCGAGGACAGCCTCTACCCGGAGCGCTCGCGGGTCTTCGAGAACCTCGGCCTGGTCAGCCTCCAGCTGAAGCAGCGCGAGCAGGCCAAGCAGTACTTCGAAAAGGCCCTGCGCCTGAACCGCCGGCAGCCCAGCGCCTTGCTGGAAATGTCGCAGCTGTCCTACGACGATCGCCAGTACGTGCCGGCGCGCGACTACTACAACGAATACCTGAAGCAGGGACAGCAGAACGCCAAGAGCCTGCTGCTGGGCGTGCGGCTGGCCAGGGTCTTTGACGACAAGGACACCGCCGCCAGCTACGGCCTGCAGCTCAAGCGCCTGTATCCCGCATCCCCCGAATACCAGGCATACCAGGCAGAGAAATGATGAAGACGTCGCAGCCAGAAGTCGCCAGCACGAGCCGCGCCAATCCGGGTGAGGCCTTGCGCCAGGCGCGCGAGAGCCGGGGCTGGTCGACCTCGCAGGTGGCCGGTCAACTGAACCTCACCGAGAACTCCCTGCGCCAGCTGGAACTGGGCAATTTCGACAAGCTGCCGGGCCACACCTTCGCCCGCGGCTACGTGCGCGCCTACGCCAAGCTGCTGGGCATGGACCAGGCGCAGATGGTCAGCGCCTTCGACCAGTACACCGGCACCGACGCCACCGGCAGCAACGTGCAGAGCCTCGGCCGGGTGGCCGAGCCGATGCGCCTGTCGCGCAACCTGCTGCGCCTGTTCAGCCTGCTGCTGCTGGCCCTGCTGGTGGGCTTCGGCTACTTCTGGTGGCAGGAGCGCGCCGGGCGCAACCTCGCCGAGAACAGCGGCCTGAACCTGGAGCACGTCGAGGTCGAGAGCGCCGACGGCACCACCGAAGTGCACAGCCTCGACGAGCCCGAAGACCAGGCCGTCGCCGAGGACAAGGCCAGCGCGCCGAGCGAACCGGCTGGCGACAGCGGCGCCGCCGAGCCCGAACAGAACGCCGAGGCCCCGGCCAACCCGGCCGAGACCGCGCCCCAGGTGGCCGCCCCCGCAGCGCCGGCTGCTCCCGCCGCGCCGGCCGCCAACACCGCCGCCGTGCCTGCGACTCCGGCCGCTCCTGCCGCCCCGGCGGTTCCGGCCGCGCCCGCAGCCGAACCTGCTGCCCCGGCTGCCGCTCCGGTGGTGGCTTCGGCCGGCCAGGGCGTGGTCAAGGTGCAGTTCATCGCCGACTGCTGGACCCAGGTCACCGATGCCGACGGCAAGGTCCTGGTCAGCGCGCTCAAGCGCAAGGGCGACTCCATGGAAGTCGCCGCCAAGGTTCCCCTGGAGCTGCGCCTGGGCTTCGCCCGCGGCGCCCAGGTCAGCTACAACGGCCAGCCGGTCGACGTTTCGCCCTATTCCCGCGGCGAGACGGCACGCATGAAGTTGGGTGGTAACTAAAGATGCATTGCGCTTCTCCGATCAAACGCCGCCAGTCCCGCAAGATCTGGGTCGGCTCGGTGCCGGTGGGCGGTGACGCGCCCATCGCCGTGCAGAGCATGACCAACACCGATACGCTGGACGTGGCCGCCACAGTCGCGCAGATCCGCCGCCTGGAAGACGCCGGCGCGGACATCGTGCGCGTCTCGGTGCCGGACATGGACGCGGCCGAGGCCTTCGGCAAGATCAAGCAGCAGGTCCGCGTGCCGCTGGTGGCCGACATCCACTTCGACTACAAGATCGCCCTGCGCGTGGCCGAGCTGGGCGTCGACTGCCTGCGCATCAACCCCGGCAACATCGGCCGCGAGGACCGCGTCAAGGCGGTGGTGGACGCGGCCCGCGACAAGAACATCCCGATCCGCATCGGCGTCAACGCCGGTTCGCTGGAGAAGGACCTGCAGAAGAAATACGGCGAGCCGACCCCCGAGGCCCTGCTGGAATCGGCCATGCGCCACGTCGAGCATCTCCAGCGCCTGGACTTCCAGAACTTCAAGGTCAGCGTGAAGGCCTCCGACGTGTTCATGGCCGTGGCGGCCTACCGCCTGCTGGCCAAGGAAATCGAGCAGCCGCTGCACCTGGGCATCACCGAGGCCGGGGGCCTGCGTTCGGGCACCGTGAAGTCCGCGGTGGGCCTGGGCATGCTGCTGGCCGAGGGCATTGGCGACACCATCCGCATCTCCCTGGCCGCCGACCCGGTGGAAGAGATCAAGGTCGGTTTCGACATCCTCAAATCCCTGCACCTGCGCTCGCGCGGCATCAACTTCATCGCCTGCCCGAGCTGCTCGCGGCAGAACTTCGATGTGGTCAAGACCATGAACGAGCTGGAAGGCCGCCTCGAAGACCTGCTGGTGCCGATGGACGTGGCCGTGATCGGCTGCGTGGTCAACGGCCCGGGCGAAGCCAAGGAGGCCCACATCGGCCTCACCGGCGGCACGCCGAACAACCTCGTCTACATCGACGGCAAGCCGGCGCAGAAGCTGCAGAACGAAAACCTGGTGGATGAGCTGGAACGGCTGATCCGCGAAAAAGCGGCCGCCAAGGCCGAAGCCGACGCCGCCCTGATCGTGCGCGGCTGACCGCAACAAGGACAACATGTGAGCAAGTCCCTGCAAGCCATTCGTGGCATGAACGACATCCTGCCGGACCAGACCCCGGTATGGCGCTACCTGGAAAACACCTTCGCCGGCCTGCTGGAAGAATACGGCTACAGCGAGATCCGCCTGCCGATCATGGAGTTCACCGAGCTCTTCGCCCGCGGCATCGGCGAAGGCACCGACGTGGTCGACAAGGAGATGTACACCTTCCTCGACCGCAACGAGGAGTCGCTGACGCTGCGCCCCGAAGGCACCGCGGGCACCGTGCGGGCCATGCTCGAACACGGCCTGACCGGCGGCGGCCAGGTGCAGAAACTCTGGTACACCGGGCCCATGTTCCGCTACGAGAAGCCGCAGAAGGGCCGCTACCGCCAGTTCCACCAGATCGGCGTGGAAGTCTTCAACCTGCCGGGGCCGGACATCGACGCCGAGCTGATCATCCTCACCTGGCGCCTGTGGCAGAAGCTGGGCATGGCCGACGCCGTGACCCTGCAGCTCAACACCCTGGGCTCCAGCGAGGCCCGCGCGCGCTACCGCGAAGCGCTGGTGGCCTACCTGCAGGAACGCTTCGAGCAGCTCGACGAAGACAGCCAGCGGCGCATGACCACCAACCCGCTGCGCATCCTCGACAGCAAGGTGGAAAGCACCCAGGCGCTGCTGGTCGGCGCGCCGACCCTGCACGACTACCTGGACGAAGAGTCGATCGCCCACTTCGAGGGCCTGAAGGCCCGTCTGGACGCGGTCGGCCTGCGCTACGAGATCAACCAGAAGTTGGTGCGCGGCCTGGACTATTACTGCCGCACCGCCTTCGAATGGGTCACCGACAAGCTCGGCGCCCAGGGCACCGTCTGCGGCGGGGGCCGCTACGACGGCCTGGTCGGCCAGTTCGGCGGCAAGCCGACGCCGGGCGTGGGCTTCGCCATGGGCGTGGAACGCCTGGTGCTGCTGCTGGAGACCCTGGGCGTGGTGCCCGCCGAGCTGAAGCGCCCGGCCGACGTCTACGTCTGCGCCTTCGGCGAGCCGGCCGAACTGGCCGCCCTGGGCCTGGCCGAGAAGCTGCGCGACGCCGTCCCCGGCATCCGCCTGCTGCTCAATGCCGGCGCCGGCAGCTTCAAGAGCCAGTTCAAGAAAGCCGACAAGAGCGGTGCCCAATTCGCCCTGATCCTGGGTGACGACGAACTGGCCGCGCGCGTGGTAGGTTTCAAGCCCCTGCGTGGCGAGGGTGAGCAACAGAACATAGCCTGGGAGGCTCTGCCCGAGCACCTGGCAGCCTGCATCCAGCGGGCCTGAGAATCGAGCGGATTAGGAGTATTGGGGTGACCACGCGTACCGAAGAAGAACAACTGGCGGATCTCAAGGACTGGTGGCAGCGCAACGGCATGCCCCTGCTCACCGGGGCCGCCCTGGCGCTGGTGGTGGTGTTCGGCTGGCAGGCCTGGAAGAAGTACCAGGCCAACCAGGCGCAGAACGCCTCCATCCTCTACCAGCAACTGGTCGAAGCCTCGCTGACGCCCTCCGGCCAGCCGGACACCGCGCGCGTCGCCGAGCTGGCCAACAAGCTGACCAGCGAGTACGGCGGTACCCACTACGCCCAGTACGGCCGCCTGTTCGTCGCCAAGGTGGCGGTGGACGCCGGCAAGCTGGACGATGCCGCCAGCGAGCTGAAGGCCGTGGTCGACAAGCCGGTTGACGCCACCCTCGGCGAACTGGCCCGCCAGCGCCTGGCCCGTGTCCTGGCCGCCCAGGGCAAGGCCGAGGACGGCCTGAAGCTGCTCGAAGGCGACGCCGACAAGGCCTACGTCTCCAGCCGCGAAGAACTCAAGGGCGACCTGCTGGTGCAGCTCAAGCGCACCGACGACGCCCGCAGCGCCTACGAGAAGGCCAAGGCCGCCCTGCCCGAAGAGGCCGCCGCCGGCGCCCTGCAGGTGAAACTCGACGACCTCGCCAAGGGAGGTGCGTAAGATGCTGCGCTGGAAACATGCGGCGCTGCTGGCGCTGACCCTGCTCGCGGTCGGTTGCAGCAGCAACAGCAAGAAGGAACTGCCGCCGGCGGAACTCACCGACTTCAAGGAAGAGGTGCGCCTGGACAAGCAGTGGAGCCGCTCGGTCGGTGACGGCCAGGGCGACCTCTACGAACTGCTGCAGCCGGCCGTGGACGGCTCCAGCATCTATGCCGCTTCCGCCGAAGGCCGCGTCATGGCCATGCAGCGCGAGAACGGCGACGTGCTCTGGAAACAGGACCTCGACCTGCCGATCTCCGGCGGTGTCGGCGTCGGTGGCGGCCTGGTGCTGCTCGGCACCCTGAAGGGCGACGTCATCGCCCTGAACGCCGCCAACGGCGAGCAGAAGTGGCGTACCCGCGTGCCCAGCGAAGTGCTGGCGGCGCCGGCCACCGACGGCGACGTGGTGATCGTGCAGACCCAGGACGACAAGCTGATCGCCCTCGACGCCAGCACCGGCAACCAGCGCTGGGTGTACGAGAACACAGTGCCCGTGCTGACCCTGCGCGGCACCGGCGCCCCCATCATCGCCGGGCGCATGGCCATCGCCGGCCTGGCCAGCGGCAAGGTGGTGGCGGTGGACGTGCAGCGTGGCCTGCCGATCTGGGAAACCCGCGTCGCCGTGCCCCAGGGCCGTTCCGAGCTGGACCGCGTGGTGGACATCGACGGCGGCCTGACCCTGGTCGACAACGTGATCTACGTAGCCAGCTACCAGGGCCGCGCCGCCGCCCTCGACCTAGCCAGCGGCCGGGTGATCTGGCAGCGCGAGGCCTCCAGCTACGCCGGCGTCGCCGAAGGCATCGGCAGCGTCTACGTCAGCGATGCCAGCGGCACCGTGGAGGCCCTGGACGGCCGCAGCTCGTCCTCGCTGTGGAGCAACGACGCCCTGGCGCGCCGCCAGCTGTCGGCCCCGGCGGTGTTCTCCAGCAACGTGGTGGTGGGCGACCTGGAAGGCTACGTGCACCTGCTGAGCCAGGTGGACGGCCGCTTCGTCGGCCGCGAGAAGGTCGACGGCGACGGCGTGCGCGTGCGCCCGCTGGTGGTCGACCGGTGGATGTACGTGTATGGCAACAGCGGAAAGCTGGTCGCCTTCACCATTCGCTAAGCTATGTTCTACCTGCCGGCCGCTGTTGGATGACGACAGCGGCCGGCGTGTTTTTTACGAATTCCTGAAATTTCCTGGAGAGCCGCATGGTTCCCGTAATCGCCCTGGTGGGCCGCCCCAACGTCGGCAAGTCCACCCTGTTCAACCGCCTGACCAAGACTCGCGACGCCATCGTCGCCGAGTACGCCGGCCTGACCCGCGATCGCCAGTACGGCGAGGCCAAGTGGCAGGGCAAGAAATTCATCGTCATCGATACCGGCGGCATCACCGGTGACGAGGAAGGCATCGACGCCAAGATGGCCGAGCAGTCGATGCAGGCGATCGAGGAAGCCGATGCGGTGCTGTTCATGGTCGACGCGCGCGCGGGCCTGACCGCCGCCGACGAGATGATCGCCGAGCACCTGCGCAAGCGGAACAAGCGCAGTTACCTGGTGGCCAACAAGATCGACACCGTCGATCCGGACATCGCCCGCGCCGAATTCAGCCCGCTGGGCCTGGGCGACGCCCTGACCATCGCCGCGGCCCACGGCCGCGGCATCACCCACATGCTGCAGACGGCCCTGGGCGAGATGTTCCAGCCCGAGCCCGAGGCGCCGGAAGACAACGACCTGCCGGACGAGCTGGAAGAGGTCGCCGAGGGCGAGGAAGCCAAGCGCATTCCCGGCCCCAGCGAGAAGGATGGCATCAAGATCGCCATCATCGGCCGCCCCAACGTCGGCAAGTCGACCCTGGTCAACCGCATGCTCGGCGAGGAGCGGGTGATCGTCTACGACCAGGCCGGCACCACCCGCGACAGCATCTACATCCCGTTCGAGCGCAACGAAGAGAAGTACACCCTGATCGACACCGCCGGCGTGCGCCGCCGCGGCAAGATTTTCGAGGCGGTGGAGAAGTTCTCGGTCGTGAAGACCCTCCAGGCCATCCAGGACGCCAACGTGGTGATCTTCGTGATGGACGCCCGCGAGGGCGTGGTCGAGCACGACCTCAACCTGCTCGGCTTCGTGCTGGAGACCGGCCGCGCGCTGGTCATCGCGCTGAACAAGTGGGACGGCATGGAGTCGGGCGAGCGCGACTACGTCAAGACCGAACTGGAGCGCCGCCTGCTGTTCGTCGACTTCGCCGACATCCACTTCATCTCGGCGCTGCACGGCACCGGCGTGGGGCACCTGTACAAGTCGGTGCAGGAGTCGTTCCGCTCCGCCGTCACCCGCTGGCCCACCAGCAAGCTGACGCAGATCCTCGAGGACGCGGTGCAGACGCACCAGCCGCCGATGGTCAACGGCCGCCGCATCAAGCTGCGCTACGCCCACCTGGGCGGCGCCAACCCGCCGCTGATCGTGGTCCACGGCAACCAGACCGAAGCGGTGCCCAAGGCCTACACCCGCTACCTGGAGAAGACCTACCGGCGCGTGCTCAAGCTGGTCGGCACGCCGATCCGCATCGAGTACAAAGGCGGCGAGAACCCCTTCGAAGGCAAGAAGACCCAGCTCACCGAGCGCCAGGTCAACAAGAAGCGCCGGCTGATGTCGCACCACAAGAAGGCCGAAAAGAAAAAGAAAGACAAGAAGCGCTAGCCGCAAGCCTGAAGCTGGAAGCCGGAAGTAGGGCGCTTCCAGCTTCCAGCTTCCAGCTTCCAGCTTTAAGCTAGGCAACCCCCTTCGCCTGCAGTCCTTCGCCATGCTCACCAGCAAACTGCCCAACGTCGGCACCACCATCTTCACCCGCATGTCGCAGCTCGCCGCCGAGTGTGGCGCGCTCAACCTGTCCCAGGGCTTCCCCGACTTCGACGGCCCCGCCGCCTTGCGCGAGGCGGTAGCTCGCCACGTCATGGCCGGGCACAACCAGTACTGCCCGATGACCGGCCTGCCGGCGCTGCGCGAGCAGGTGGCGGCCAAGGTCGCCGCCTTCTACGGGCGCAACGTCAGCGCCGACGCCGAGGTGACCATCACCCCCGGCGCCACCGAGGCGATCTTCTGCGCCGTGCAGGCGCTGATCCGCCCCGGCGACGAGGCCATCGTCCTCGACCCCTGCTACGACAGCTACGAACCCTCGGTGGAACTGGCCGGCGGCCGCTGCGTGCACGTGCCGCTGAACCTGCCGGACTTCCGCATCGACTGGCAGCGCCTGGCCGACGCCATCACCCCGCGCACCCGCCTGATCTTCCTCAACAGCCCGCACAACCCCAGCGGCGCGCTGATCGACCGTGCCGACCTGGACCGCCTGGCGGCGCTGATCCGCGAGCGCGAGATCTACGTCATCAGCGACGAGGTCTACGAGCACCTGATCTACGACGGCGTTCAGCACGCCAGCGTGCTGGCCCACGACGAACTCTATGCCCGGGCCTTCGTGGTCAGCTCCTTCGGCAAGACCTACCACGTCACCGGCTGGAAGACCGGCTACGTGGTGGCGCCGCAGGCTTTGTCGGCTGAGATGCGCAAGATCCACCAGTACGTGAACTTCTGCGGCGTCACCCCGCTGCAGTGGGCGCTGGCCGACTTCATGGCCGCGCACCCCGAACACCTGTGCGAGCTGCCGGGCTTCTACCAGGCCAAGCGCGACCTGTTCTGCGACCTGCTGAACGGCTCGCGCTTCAGCTTCCAGCGCGCCGCCGGCACCTACTTCCAGGTGGTCGACTACTCGGCGATCCGCCCGGACCTGGACGACGTCGCCATGGCCGAGTGGCTGACCCGCGAACACGGCGTGGCGGCCATCCCGGTCTCGGTGTTCTACCAGCAGGCCCCGGCGGACATGCGCCTGGTGCGTTTCTGCTTCGCCAAGAAAGAGGAGACGCTGCGCCAGGCGGCGGACAAGCTATGCGCGATCTGAGCCAACTGCCCGACCTCAACCTTGCCCTGGTGCAGACTACCCTGGCCTGGCACGACGCGCCGGCCAACCGCGCGCACTTCGACGCGCTGCTGGAACAGGCCCGCGGCGCCGACATCGTCATCCTCCCGGAGATGTTCACCACCGGCTTCTCCATGGACTCCGAGGCCCTGGCCGAGGCGGAGGAGGGCGAGACCTACGCCTGGCTGCGCCACCAGGCCGCGCGCCTGGACGCCGTGGTGACCGGCAGCGTGATCGTCCGCACCGCCGATGGCAGCCACCGCAACCGCCTGCTCTGGGCCCGCCCGGACGGCGAGATCCTGCACTACGACAAGCGCCACCTGTTCCGCATGGCCGGCGAGCACAAGCACTACACCGCAGGCGATGCCCAGGTGCTGCTGGAGTGGAAGGGCTGGCGGGTGCGTCCGCTGGTCTGCTACGACCTGCGCTTCCCGGCCTGGAGCCGCGACGCACAGGACACCGACCTGCTGCTCTACACCGCCAACTGGCCAGCCGCCCGCCGGTTGCACTGGAACCGTCTGCTGCCGGCGCGGGCCATCGAGAACCTGTGCTACGTGGCGGCGGTGAACCGCGTGGGCGAGGACGGCAAGGGCCACGCCTATGCCGGCGACAGCCAGGTGCTGGACTTCCAGGGCGAAGCGCTGCTGGAAGCGGCCAACGGCGACGGTGTGTTCCACGCCAGCCTCTCGGCCCAGGCGCTGGCCGCCTACCGCGAACGCTTCCCGGCCTACCTCGACGCCGACCGCTTCGTCATCGAGCCCTGAGGCTGTAGGCAAGCTTTTCGTAGGATGGTGTTGAGCGAAGCGATACCCATCGCCCCGCTCGACTGCACGCCGTCCCTGTCGACGCAATCGCTGGGCCTGCTCCATGCCTCCCTGTAGGAGCGGGCTCTGCCCGCGAATCGCGCGCAGGGCGCGCTCCTACAGGTTGATGCCGAACCTTGCAATGCCGGACAGCCCTCTCTCCCGCTTGCGGGAGAGGAGCGGCGTAACCCACAACACGGTTGTCGCCGGTAATCACCATTCGCGAGCAAGCTCGCTCCTAGCGCATGAGCGAGCATGGCTTTTCGTAGGATGGTGTTGAGCGAAGCGATACCCATCAGCGCAACCGCATGGGTTTCGCAAGCTCAACCCATCCTACGAAGAGCGTCCCGGTGCGCCCCGCAAGACAGTTGCTCCTACAGGCGAAATGCCATGCCTTGCGCCCCTGTAGGAGCGGACTCCGTCCGCGATTCGACCGTCAGGACGCCGCCAGCAACCCCTCGATACGCCGATGCAGGTTGCCCAGCGGGGTGAAGTGCGCCGGATCGATGTGGTTGGAATTCTGCTCCAGCTGCACCAGGCGCATGCCGCCGGTGACCTGCCCGCGCAGTTCCTCGTAGGCGGCGATGACCTCTTCCGCCAGGGCGCGGGCGTGCTCCGGCACCTGATCCAGGCTGTAGCGCCTGACCCGGGCGTTGTCGTAGTAGCCGGCGGCCTCGCCCAGGTCGACGCCCAGCCATGCGCCGGTGTCGCGCAGCACCGCCTCGCCGAGGTCCTCGTGGAACACCGCCCTGACCGAAGGCAGGTTGCGCAGGAAGCGGATGTACAGCGCCATCACCTGCAGGAAGCTCTTGAGCACCGTGTCGTAGCCGGCTGCCTCGTCGCCGTTCAGCTCGGCCAGGCCGCGGGTCGACATGAGCACGTCGATGGGGTTGCGGAAGGTGAAGACGTAGTGCGAACGGTAGAAATGCCGGCAATGGAATTCGAACAGTTGCTGGCAGGTGCGCGCGGCCTCGTGGGGATTGACCACGATCTTGCTGCCGACGTAGCGGTAGTGCCGGGCTAGCCGGGCCAGGTAGTGGTGCCAGGGGGCGTCTTGCTGGAACAGCGGCGGGCAGAAGCTGCTCTTGTTCTCCTGGTTGCCCCAGGACCTGTGCATGGCGTTGTAGCGCGCGGCGAAGTCCGGGGTGCCCGGGTCGTCCTGCAACGCCGGTTCGCCGAGGAGGAAGATCTCCGGCGAGCTGTTCAGGGCATTCTGGAAGACAGTGGTGCCGCTGCGCGCCGCGCCGATGACGAACAGGCCGCGGTCGTCTGGCACCACGATGTCGGCGGTTTCCGTGAGGAGCGATTCTTCGCGCTGCGGGTTGGACTTCAGAACCTGCCAGAGGCGTTGCGGCGTGGACAGCATTCTCTGCTCCATTTTTCTTCTTGTCGGGGAGACGCGCAGCAGAGAGTACGGGGCCATGGGAGGCCGCGGCAAGTCTCCGCGGCCACCCGGCAGGCGCCTCAATAGGCGCTCGCCGCATCCAGCCGGTGGATATCCTCCTGGCTCAGTTGCAGCCGCGTCGCCGCGACCAGGTCCGGCAACTGCTCGAGGTTGGAGGCGCTGGCGATGGGCGCGGTGATGCCCGGGCGGGCGATCAGCCAGGCCAGGGCCACCTGGGCCGGGGTGGCGTCGTATTCCTCGGCCACTTCGTCCAGGGCCACGAGGATGGTCACGCCGCGCTCGTTCAGGTAGCCCTTGACCTTGTCCGCCCGCGCCGGGCTCTTGTCCAGGTCGGCTTCGCTGCGGTACTTGCCGCTGAGGAAGCCGCCGGCCAGGCCGTAGTAGGGGATGACGCCGATGCCCAGTTCGCGCACCGTCGGTTCCAGGCGCGTTTCGTAGTCGGCGCGGTCGTAGAGGTTGTAGTTCGGCTGCAGGCTCTGGTAGCTGGGCAGGTGCAGGTGCTCGGCCACCTCGCGGGCCTCGCGCAGGCGCCGGCCGTCGTAGTTGGAGGCGCCGATGACGCGCACCTTGCCCTTCTTCACCAGCTCGGCGTAGGCGCCGAGGGTTTCCTCCAGGGAGGTGTGGGTGTCGTCGCAGTGGGACTGGTAGAGGTCGATGTAGTCGGTCTGCAGGCGCTGCAACGAGTGCTCTACGGCCTGTTCGATGTAGGCCGCGGAGAGGCCCTTGTGGCCGTTGCCCATGTCCATGCCGACCTTGGTGGCGATGATCACCCTGTCGCGGTTGCCGCGCTGCTTCATCCACTTGCCGATGATGGCCTCGGACTCGCCGCCCTTGTGCCCGGGCACCCAGCGCGAGTAAACGTCGGCGGTGTCGATGCAGTTCAGCCCGGCGTCCAGCAGGGCGTCGAGCAGGCGGAAGGAAGTCGCCTCGTCGGCGCTCCAGCCGAAGACGTTGCCGCCGAACACCAGCGGCGGAATGGCCAGCCCGGAGCGGCCCAGTTCGCGAGAGTTCACCTGTCACTTCTCCATACTGCGGTGTGGTTGAACCAGCATAGACCCTAGGAGAAGGTTGACAGCCAAGTCCGACGTTGAGCATATTCGGTGCCTGATTCGCGCAACGGACTTCCCATGTTCGCCAACTCCGACCACTCGCTGCCGCTCCCGGGCTCCTTCGCCCCGGCCTGCGCGTGCGTCGCCGTTGCCAAGAAATCGAAGAAACAGTCGCTCATTTGACCGGGGCGCGCTGTCCCGTCAGATGGGCTGACAGGACAACCAGGCGCCAGGTCGATCTTCCCCCGCTTGCATCCCGCACCCTCCCTGACGGCGACCAGACGGTCAGCCACAAGGAGTTTTCGCATGTCTACGTTTCGTGGGATCTGGGTGGCCCTGGCCACGCCCTTGCGTGCCGGGGAAATCGACTTCGCCGCCCTGCGCGGCCTGGTGGGCAGGTTGCTGGAGGACGGCGTCGCCGGCTTCGTGGTCTGCGGCACCACCGGCGAGGCCGCCGCGCTCAGCCATGAGGAACAGCTGGCGGTGCTCGACGCCGTGCTGCAGTGGGTGCCGCCGCAGCAGGTGATCATGGGCCTGGCCGGCAACAACCTGCGCGAGTTGCTGGCCTTCCAGCAGGAAATCCAGCGCCGCCCCGTGGCCGGTCTGCTGGTGCCGGCGCCTTACTACATCCGCCCGTCGCAGCCGGGCCTGGAGGCGTTCTTCCAGACTGTGGCCGACGCCGCCAGCGTTCCCGTGGTGCTCTACGACATTCCCTATCGCACCGGCGTGCGCATCGAGCGCGAGACCCTGCGGCGCATCGTCCGCCACCCGCGCATCGCCGCGGTCAAGGACTGCAGCGGCGACTTCGAGACCACCCTGGCGCTGATCGCCGACGGCGACGTCGAAGTGCTGGCCGGCGAGGACCTGCAGATCTTCGCCAACCTGTGCCTGGGCGGCGCGGGGGCCATCTCCGCGTCCGCCCACGTGCGCGCCGACCTCTACGTGCGCATGCAGCGCCAGGCGGAGGCGGGCGACCTGGCCGGTGCGCGGGGCACCTTCCTGCGCCTGCTGTCGTGGATGCAGGCCGCCTTCGCCGAGCCCAACCCGGCGCCGCTGAAGGCCGCCCTGGCGTTGCAGGGGTTGATCGCCGACGAACTGCGCGAGCCCATGCAGCCCTGCTCGGCGGCCACCGTCGAGCGTCTGCGCGGCGTGCTGGCGGCGCTGGCCGACTAGGCGGGGAGGGCCGCCGGCGGGGCTTTGCTCTATGATGGCGGCCTGTCTCACCGGGAATACGAAAAATGTCCGACGAAACCCTCTACCTGCTGGACCAGCTCGAACTGACCGACATGCTCGAACTGGACGGCCTGCACGCCTGGGAATTCAGCCTCGACGAAGACCTGCTGGACCGCGCCGAGATCGCCGCCGAAGCCGGCCAGGCCTTCGCCAGCGAAGACGTGGTGCTGCGCGTGGAGGTGGTCGACGGCCGCGACAAGCGGCGCTGGCAGTTCACCTACAACGAGGTGATGGAAGCCCAGTACGAGGCCAGCGACGACAGCTGGACGCTGCAATCCGACGGCAGCGAGCACCGCCTGCGTTGCCTGGGCGCGGTGAGCGCCAGCGGCGACGACGAATAGCATTCCCCTGGCTGGCCGGTGGGCGCTTCCGGGCGATCGGTAGTTCGAGTGGCCTGTAGTGTGTTGTAGTATGTTGTAGCGATACATATTACAACCGAGGTGCCCCATGCCCGTGATGTCCCTGCGTCTGTCGGACGATCAGTCCGATACCCTCGCGAGGCTTGCCCAGGCGACCGGCCGCAGCAAGAATTTCCTCGCCGCCCAGGCACTGGACGAATACCTCGCCCGGGAAGCCTGGCAGATCGGCGAAATCCAGCAGGCCATCGTAGAGGCCGATGCCGGCGATTTCGCCAGCGGGGCGGAAGTCGAAGCGGTACTGCACAAGTGGACGCGCAATGCAGGTTGAGTGGCTGCGCAAAGCGCTGCAGAACCTCGACGACGAAGCCGCCTATCTCGCCCAGCACAATCCGGCCGCCGCACGCGACTTCGTCGCTGCGGTGTTCGACGACATCGCACAACTGGCCCTCCACCCCGCGATGGGGCGCGAGGGACGCGTACCCGGCACCCGCGAATGGCCCATGCCTGGCCACCCTTACCTGATCCCCTATCGCGTTCGTGACGGGAAGCTGCAGATCCTGCGCATCTTCCACACCCGGCGCCTGCCTCCCGAGCGGTGGTAGCCCGGCAAGCGTGCTGCGGAGAAAGTTACAAGCGAAAACGCTGGAGAACGCCTGAGGCAGAATGCTCTTCGTAGCCATGCCGATGGGTATCGCTTCGCTCCACCCATCCTACGGAAAGCGCCATGCCTCCCGGCGGGTTGTAGCGGGCCCTGCCCGCGAATCGCGCGCAGGGCGCGCTCCTACAGGGGAATGGTGCGGGTGGGGCAGCGCAGGAGCGGATCTCATCCGCGATCCGCGCCGGGACGTCCGGTCATCGCGGACAAGGTCCGCTCCTACGCCTCCGGCAAACACCACACCCCGTAGGATGG
>NZ_JWMC01000056.1:0-18943 GCF_000812405.1 Pseudomonas sp. PI1 | reverse complement strand
GAAGCCGAAGCCGAAGCCGAAGCCGAAGCCGAAGCCGAAGCCGAAGCCGAAGCCGAAGCCGAAGCCGAAGCCGAAGCCGAAGCCGAAGCCGAAGCCGAGCCGCTGGTGGACGAGCCGCTGGTGGACGAGCCGCCGCTGCCGATCGTCGACGAGAGCGAATCCGAGCCCGAGCCCGAGCCCGAGCAGGAGCCGGAGACCGAAGGCACGGCGCCCGAGGCGGTCGACCCGGTGCTGGAGGAAATCGACCTCGCCACCTTCCTCCATGAGGCGGAAAGCGATCCCAGCGCCCAGGCCCTGGAGCAGTCCGACGACGTCGAGCCCGCGGCGGAACCGGCGTTCGAACCGCTGGAAGTGCACGACCAGGAACTGGTGGACATCTTCCTCGAAGAAGGCTTCGACATCCTGGAAAGCGCGGCCGGTGCGCTGCAACGCTGGATGGGCAACGTCGACAACGGCGTCGAACTCGAAGCCCTGCAGCGCGACCTGCATACCCTCAAGGGCGGCGCGCGCATGGCCGAGATCCGCCCCATCGGCGACCTCGCCCACGAACTGGAATACCTCTACGAAGGCCTCTGCGGCGGGCGCCTGCGCGCAAGCGACGGGCTCTTCGCTCTGCTCCAGCGTTGCCACGACCGCCTGGCGGAAATGCTCGAGGCGGTGCAGGGCCGGCAGCCGGTTCCCGAGGGCGAGTCGCTGATCGCGGCGATCCGCGACTTCCGCGCCAACCCCGACGAACAGCTGAGCATGCCCAGCAGCGTCAGCCTGCAGCCGCTGGTGCCGTCGCTGCTGGCCGGCGACGAGCCGGCAGCGGACATCATCGACATCTTCCTGGAAGAGGCCGACGACCTGCTCGAAGGCATGGAGCACGCCCTGGGCCGCTGGGACGCCGATGGCGACCACGGCGCCCTCGACGAGCTGCTGCGCATCCTCCACACCCTCAAGGGCGGTGCGCGGCTGGCCGGGCAGAACGCCCTCGGCGACCTCGCCCACGACCTCGAGGAGCACCTCACCGAAGCCCAGCGCCAGGGCGCGCCCTGGCCGGACAGCCTGCTGCTCGACGTGCAGTCCGGCTTCGACGGCCTGCAGAACGAAGTGGACCACCTGCGCCAGCAGGTCGGCGAGGCCGATGCCGCCGCGGAAAGCGCCGCGGCCGTCACGCCGCCGCCCGCCAGCGAGCCGGAGCCGGTCGAGCCGCCGCTGCCGGTCCTGGCCGCCGGCGCCATCATGGCCGTCGCCGAGCCGCCGCGCAGCGAGGCGCCCAAGGTCCTGCCCTTTGTCCAGCGCGCCCAGGAGGCCGCGCAGCAGGCCGCCGCGCGGCGCGCCCCGCAGGAGCTGGTGAAGGTCCCGGCGCCGCTGCTGGAGAACCTGGTCAACCTGGCCGGCGAAACCTCCATCTTCCGGGGCCGCGTCGAGCAACAGGTGAGCGACGTCGGCTCCACCCTCACGGAGATGGACGCCACCATCGAGCGGGTGCGCGACCAGTTGCGCCGCCTCGACACCGAGACCCAGGCGCAGATCCTCTCGCGCCACCAGGCCGACGCCGAGCGCGCCGGCTACGAAGACTTCGACCCGCTGGAGATGGACCGCTACTCGCAGCTGCAGCAGCTGTCCCGCGCGCTGTTCGAGTCCGCCTCCGACCTGTTCGACCTCAAGGAAACCCTGGCCGCGAAGAACCGCGACGCCGAGACCCTGCTGCTGCAGCAGGCGCGGGTCAACACCGAGCTGCAGGAAGGCCTGATGCGTACCCGCATGGTGCCCTTCGACCGCCTGGTGCCGCGCCTGCGGCGCATCGTCCGGCAGGTCGCCGGCGAGCTGGGCAAGCAGGTGGAGTTCATCGTCGGCAACGCCGAAGGGGAAATGGACCGCACCGTGCTGGAGCGCATAGTCGCGCCCCTGGAGCACATGCTGCGCAACGCCGTCGACCACGGCATCGAATCCGCCGACGCGCGCCGCGCCGCCGGCAAGCCGGAGGCCGGCAGCATCCGCCTGGAGCTGGGCCGCGAGGGGGGCGACATCCTCCTCAGCCTGGCCGACGACGGCGGCGGCATCCGCCTCGACGCGGTGCGCCGCAAGGCCGTCGAACGCGGCTTGATGGCGACCGATGCCGAGCTTTCCGACCATGAGGTGCTGCAGTTCATCCTCGAGGCCGGCTTCAGCACCGCCGAGAAGCTCACGCAGATTTCCGGGCGCGGCGTCGGCCTGGACGTGGTCAACGCCGAGGTCAAGCAGCTCGGCGGTTCCATGAGCATCCACTCGGAGACGGGGCAGGGCACCCGCTTCGCCATCCGCCTGCCCTTCACCGTATCGGTGAACCGCGCGCTCATGGTGCTTTCCGGCGAGGACCTGTACGCCGTGCCGCTGAACACCATCGAGGGCATCGTGCGCGTCTCGCCCTACGAGCTGGAGGCCCTCTACGAGGAGGGCGGCAAGCAGGGCCATGCGCCGCACTTCGAATATGCCGGGCAGGACTACGAGCTGAAATACCTGGGCGATCTGCTGAACAACGGCCAGCAGCCCAAGCTGGTGGGCCAGTCGTTGCCGTTGCCGGTGATCCTGGTGCGCTCCGCGGAACACGCGGTGGCGGTGCAGGTGGACGCCCTGGCCGGCTCCCGCGAGATCGTGGTGAAGAGCCTGGGCGCGCAGTTCGCCGGGGTCAGCGGCATCTCCGGGGCGACCATCCTCGGCGACGGCCGCGTGGTGGTGATCCTCGACCTGCTGGCGACCATCCGCGCCCGCCTGGCCAGCCTCGCCCTGCATGCCCAGCCGCGCCGCGCGCTGCCCAATGCGCCGCAGGCGGACAGCGAGCAGCAGCGCCCGACCCTGGTCATGGTGGTGGACGACTCGGTCACCGTGCGCAAGGTCACCAGCCGCCTGCTGGAACGCAACGGCATGAACGTGCTGACCGCCAAGGACGGGGTGGACGCCATCGCCCAGCTGCAGGAACACAAGCCCGACATCATGCTGCTGGACATCGAGATGCCGCGCATGGACGGCTTCGAGGTGGCCACCCTGGTGCGCCACGACGAGCGCCTGAAGGACCTGCCGATCATCATGATCACCTCGCGCACCGGCGAGAAGCACCGCGAGCGGGCCCTGGCCATCGGCGTCAACCGCTACCTGGGCAAGCCCTACCAGGAGTCCGAGCTGCTCGACAGCATCCAGGCGCTGGTGACCGTCCATGCCTGAGCAGAGCGGCGCAAGGATCGCGATCATCGCCGACACCTCGCTGCAGCGCCACGTGCTGCAGCAGGCGCTGGCCGGGCATGGCTACCAGGTGGTGCTCAACGCCGACCCCGGGCGCCTGGACGAGGCCCAGCTGGCCGCCTGCGAGACCGACCTGTGGCTGGTCGACCTGGCCCAGCAGGAGGACACGCCGCTGCTCGACAACCTGCTGGAGCAGGCCCAGGTGCCGGTGCTGTTCGGCGAGGGCCATGCCCCCGAGCGGCTCTCCGAACACTATCCGCGCTGGGAACGGCGCCTGGTGGGCAAGCTGCGGCGCCTGGTGGGCGACCCCAGCGCCAATGTCGGCCAGAGCCTGGAGGCGCTGCTGAGCGAGGCCCAGCGGCCCAACCGCATCGCCTTGCCCGACGACCTGGCGGCCTCGCCGCTGCAGGTGGGCGAGCCGGCGCGCCAGGTCTGGCTGCTGGCCGCATCCCTGGGCGGCCCGGCGGCGGTCAAGGCGTTCCTCGATGCGCTGCCGGGCGGCCTGCCGCTGGCCTTCCTCTATGCCCAGCACATCGCCCCGTCGTTCGAGCAGAGCCTGCCGCAGGCGGTGGGGCGGCATAGCCAGTGGCGCGTCAACCTCGCCCGCGACGCCGACTGGCTGCGCTGCGGCGAAGTGGTGGTGGTGCCGGTGCAGCACGAGCTGGGCTTCGCCGAGGATGGCCGCATGCGCCTGGGCCAGCGGGCCTGGCCGGAGCCCTACAGCCCGTCCATCGACCAGATGATGCTCAACCTCGCCCAGCAGTTCGGCAGCCGCTGCGGGGTGATAGTCTTCAGCGGCATGTGCAGCGACGGCAGCGCCGCGGCCGCCTACGTGCGCCGCCAGGGCGCCGAGATCTGGACGCAGCGCGCGGACGGCTGCGCCTGCTCGAGCATGCCCGACAGCCTGCGCGAGGGCGGCTACAGTACCTTCTCGGCCGATCCGCGCGAGCTCGCCGCGGCGCTGGTCGAACACCTGGCCGCGCAGTGTGCGGCCACTGGAGTGGAGTCATGAGTGATCTTTCCCTGCCGCAGGAAGCCCCTGTGAACGGCACCCCTGCCAACCTCGGCGCCGACGAGGCGCCCGCCAGCCTGACCGGGCTGCTGGTGCCCCTGGCCGACCGCACCCTGCTGCTGCCCAACGTGGCCGTGGCCGAACTGATCGCCTACCGCGCGCCCCAGGCGCAGCCGGGCCTGCCGGCCTGGTACCTGGGCCAGGTGGCCTGGCGCGACCTGCGCCTGCCGCTGCTGTCCTTCGAGGCGGCTTCCGGCGGCGCGGCCCAGGTCGGGCCAGGGGCGCGGGTCATCATCCTCAACGCCCTGGGCGGACGGCCCCACGTGAAGTTCCTGGCGCTGCTGGCCCAGGGCATCCCGCGTTCGCTCAAGGTCGGTCCCGAGCTGCCTCGCGCCGAGGCCGAGCTGGCGCCGCTGGAACTGGCGGCGGTGAGCGTCGGCGACGACCTGGTGCGCATCCCCGACCTGGTGGCGCTGGAGCAGAAGCTCGCCGACGCCGGGCTGATCTGAGCCCCGGCCATGGCGCTGCGTCACGCCTGGCTGGGCGATGGCTGCGAAGTGGCCAGCGCGGCGCTGAGCGGGCACCGCTTCGACAAGCACAGCCATGACGAATTCGTCATCAGCGCCAACCTCTGCGGCAGCGAGGACATCTGGCTGGACGGCCGCAGCTTCCAGGCCGGCGCCGGCGACATCACTCTCTACAACCCGGGGCAGATCCAGGGCGGCGGCGCCGCCGACGGCCAACCCTGGCGCTTCGTCAGCCTCTACCTGCCGGAAAGCATGCTGGCCGCCAGCCTTGGCCTGCAGCGCCTGGCCTTCGAGCGGCCGCTGCTGGAGCATCCGCAACTGGCGGGGGAGCTGGCCCGTGCGGTGGAACTGGCCCTGTCCGGCGATACCTTCCTGCGCGAGCGCGGCGAGGAGCGCCTGACCCTGGTGCTGGCCGAGCTGGCGCGGCACGCGGGCACCCGCCCTCCGCCCACGGCAGCCCTTGGCCGGCGCCCGGTGGAGCGCCTGCAGGAACTGCTCGCCGCCAACCTCGCCGAGCCGCTGAGCCTGGAGGCCATGGCGCAGCAGGTGCAGGTCTCCAGGTTCCACCTGCTGCGGGCCTTCAAGCAGCACACCGGGATGAGCCCGCGGCAGTGGGCCATGCAACTGCGCACCCGGCGCGCGCTGGCGCTGCTGCGGGCAGGCGTCGCCGTGGGCGATGCCGCCCATGCCCTGGGCTTCGCCGACCAGAGCCACCTGACCCGTCACTTCCGCAGCGCCTACGGCATCAGCCCCGGCCGCTACCAGCGCACGCTGCGCGGCTGAAGCGGCGCAATCCGGTTCAAGTTTTTCCGCCATCGCCTGGGGAGAATGGGCGCATTCCCGCTTTCCGGAGTCCCGCCCCATGCTCGTCATCTTCCTTGCCGCCCTGCTGTTCGGCTTCGCCTTCAACATCTCGCCGGGGGCGGTGTTCAGCGAAACCCTGCGCCGTGGCCTGACCGGCGGTTTCCGCCCGGCGCTGCTGGTGCAGCTCGGTTCGTTGATCGGCGATGCGGTCTGGGCGCTGCTGGGGCTGACCGGCCTGGCCCTGCTGCTGGCCCACGAGCAGGTGCGCGTGCCCCTGACCCTGGCCTGCGCCGGCTACCTGGCCTGGCTCGGCATCCAGGGCCTGCGCGACGCCTGGCGCCCGCCGCTGGACGACCTGGAGGCGGCCACCAGCGCCGGCAACGCCTTCGCCTCCGGGGCGGCCATCTCGCTGTCCAACCCGAAGAACGTGGTCTACTGGGGCGCGCTGGGCAGCGCCCTGGCCGGCATCGTCGAAGGCGCCCCGAGCCAGGCGCAGTCGCTGGTGTTCTTCGCCGGTTTCATGCTCTCGTCGCTGATCTGGTGCTTCCTCTGCGCCGGCCTGGTGGACTGGCTGCGGCGCAACACCTCGCTGTTCTGGCACCGCGTCAGCTACGCCGGCTGCGGCCTGCTGCTGCTCGGCCTGGCCGGCCTGGCGCTACGCGGGCTTTGAGGGCGCGCGTCTGGCGCGCCAATCGCTACGGCGATGGGTATCGCTTCGCTCAACCCATCCTACGGGGCTTCGAACCCACCTGTAGGAGCGGATCCATCCGCGATCCGGCCGACGGGCCGGTTCCGGGATATCGCGGACGGAGTCCGCTCCTACGCTGTGCCAACCGCGGCGTTCCCCTGTAGGAGCGCGCCCTGCGCGCGAACCGCGGGCATGGCCCGCCACGATGGGGCCGGGGAGGCACGGTCGCAGGACCTTGTCCGCGATAGCCGAGGGTTCCGCCGGCTACCTCAGAAATCGCCCCACAGCTGCTGCGCCACGCTCAATGCCACCACCGGCGCGGTCTCGGTGCGCAGCACCCGCGGGCCCAGGCGGGCGGCGTGGAAGCCGGCGGCCCTGGCCTGTTCCACCTCGGCGTCGCTCAGGCCGCCTTCCGGGCCGATGAGGAAGGCCAGGCTGCCCGGGCGGGCGTGGCTGGCCAGGGGCTCGGCCACCGGGTGCAGCACCAGCTTGAGGTCCGCTTCGGTGGCCTGCAGCCATTCGGCGAGGCTGATGGGCGCGTCTATCTGCGGGAGCACCGAGCGGCCGCATTGTTCGCAGGCGCTGATGGCGATCTGGCGCCAGTGGGCGGTGCGCTTGTCGGCGCGTTCGTCCTTCAGGCGCACTTCGCAGCGTTCGCTGACGATCGGGGTGATCCGCGCGGCGCCCAGTTCGGTGGCCTTCTGGATCGCCCAGTCCATGCGCTCGCCGCGCGACAGGCCCTGGCCCAGATGCAGGCGCAGCGGCGACTCGGCCAGGCCGGCGAAGCTTTCGCGCAGCTCCACGCGCACGTTCTTCTTGCCCACCTCCACCAGCTCGCCGAGGAACTCCTGGCCGGAGCCGTCGAACAACTGCACGGCATCGCCGGCGGCATGCCGCAGCACGCGGCCGATGTAATGGGCCTGGGCCTCGGGCAGCTCATGCTGGCCGAGGGAGAGGGGGGCGTCGATGAAGAAGCGGGAAAGGCGCATAGGGGCTGGAAGCTGGAGGCTGGAAGCCGGAAGTCTACCCGCGGTGCGCTTCCGGCTTCCAGCTTCAGGCTTCCAGCTTTTTGGGCTAGCCCGGATCCCGATGATCCGGGTACAACCCGCTGACCGCCACGCTCACCGAGTCCCGGCAGGCGATGTCGATGCCTTCGCTGGCCACTTCGGCGAGGAAGTCGATTTCCTCCGGGGTGATCACGTAGGGCGGCAGGAAGTACACCACGTTGCCCAGCGGGCGCAGCATGGCGCCGCGTTCCAGGGCGTGCTGGTAGACCTTCAGGCCGCGGCGTTCCTGCCAGGGGTAGGCCGCGCGGCTGGTCCTGTCCTGGACCATCTCGATGGCCAGGGCCATGCCGGTCTGGCGGACTTCGGCCACGTGGGGATGGTCGGCCAGGTGCGCGGTGGCCGAGGCCATGCGCGCGGCCAGGGCCTTGTTGGCCTCGATCACGTTGTCCTGCTCGAAGATGTCGAGGGTCGCCAGGGCCGCGGTGCAGGCCAGCGGGTTGCCGGTGTAGGTGTGCGAATGCAGGAAGGCGCGCAGGGTGGCGTAGTCGTCGTAGAAGGCCTGGTAGACCTTGTCGGTGGTCAGCACCGCGGCCATCGGCAGGTAGCCGCCGGTCAGCGCCTTGGACAGCACCAGGAAGTCCGGGGTGATGCCGGCCTGCTCGCAGGCGAACATGCTGCCGGTGCGGCCGAAGCCGACGGCGATCTCGTCGTGGATCAGGTGCACGCCGTAGCGGTCGCAGGCTTCGCGCAGCAGCTTGAGGTACACCGGGTGGTACATGCGCATGCCGCCGGCGCCCTGGATCAGCGGTTCGACGATGACCGCGGCGACTTCCCGATGGTGCTGCTCCAGGGTGCGCTCCATGTGCTCGAACATGGCCCGCGAATGGGCTTCCCAGCTCTCGCCCTCGGCGCGCAGGTAGCAGTCCGGGCTGGGCACCTTGAGGGTGTCGAGCAGCAGCGACTTGTAGGTCTCGGTGAACAGTGCCACGTCGCCAACCGACATCGCCGCCACGGTCTCGCCGTGGTAGCTGTTGGTCAGGGTGACGAAGCGCTTCTTCGCCGGCTGGCCGCAGTTCTGCCAGTAGTGGTAGCTCATCTTCAGCGCCACCTCGATGCCGGAGGAGCCGTTGTCGGCGTAGAACACCCGCGACAGGCCCTCGGGCGTGAGGCGCACCAGGCGCTCGGACAGCTCGACCACAGGCGCATGGGTGAAGCCGGCGAGGATCACGTGCTCCAACTGGTCGACCTGATCCTTGATGCGCTGGTTGATGCGCGGGTTGGCGTGGCCGAAGACGTTCACCCACCAGGAGCTGACCGCGTCCAGGTAGCGCTTGCCCTCGAAGTCCTCCAGCCACACGCCCTTGCCGCGGCGGATGGGGATGACCGGCAGGCGCTCGTGGTCTTTCATCTGGGTGCAGGGGTGCCAGAGCACCTCCAGGTCGCGCTGCATCCACTCGGCGTTCAGGCCCATGGAAGGTCTCCTCTTGAAGTCGTCGGGCAAGCCTATGCAATGGGACATGGACGGACAAGGCGCGCGCCGCGACACACGGCAGAGGGTGGCATCTGGCCGGCCACTGGGCGCTGGCGTATGCTGCGCGCCTTCGCACCATGTTGGGGGATGCACGATGAAGATTCGATGGCTGCGCGCGGCCTCGCTGCTGGCGCTGGCGGCGTTCAGCGCGTTCGCGCTGGGCAAGGACAAACAGCCGACCGCGATCGTGGTCGGCGGCGGGCTGGCCGGCCTCAGCGCCGCCTATGAACTGCAGCAGTCGGGCTGGCAGGTCACCCTGCTGGAGGCCAAGCCGCAGATCGGCGGGCGCTCGGGCCTGGCCACCAGCGAATGGCTGGGCAACGCCAAGGCCCAGCCGACCCTCAACGGCTACCTGGACACCCTCAAGCTGAAAGCGGTGCCGGCGCCGGAATTCGTGCGTACCCCCAGCTACCTGATCGACGGCGTCTACTACAGCTCCGCCGACCTGAAGCAGAAGATGCCCGCCGTGGCCGCCGACCTGGAGCGCTTCGAGAAGTCGCTGAACGATCTCTCGGCGTCCATCGACGACCCGCTCGACCCGCTGGCCAACAAGACCCTGTTCGCCCTCGACCAGCTCAACGTCGCCCGCTGGCTGGACAAGCTGAACCTGTCGCCGACCGCGCGCCTGCTGGTCAACCAGCGCATCCGCTCGCACTACGACGAGCCGTCGCGCCTGTCGCTGCTGTACCTCGCCCAGCAGGGCCGGGTGTACCGCAACGTCGATGACCGCGACCTGCGCGCCGCGCGACTGCCGGGCGGCAGCCAGGTGCTGGCCCAGGCCTTCGTCAAGCAGTTGAAGACCATCAAGACCAACGCCCGCGTCAGCGCCATCGTGCAGGACAAGGACGGCGTCACCGTCAAGGCCGGCAGCACCGGCTACAGCGCCGACTACGCGGTGCTCGCCGTGCCGCTGCGCGCCCTGGCCCAGATCCAGCTGACCCCGGGGCTCAACGCCAGGCAGCAGGAAGCGCTGAAGAACACCAACTACGGCTGGCGCGACCAGATCCTGCTGAAGTTCAAGCGCCCGGTGTGGGACGACAAGTCGCGCCTGTCCGGCGAGATCTACAGCGACCAGGGCCTGGGCATGATCTGGGTGGAGCCCGCGCTCAAGGGCGGCGCCAACGTGCTGATCAACCTCTCCGGCGACAACGCCCGGGTGCTGCAGGCCTTCGGCGACCGGCAGATGGTCGACCAGGTGCTGATCCGCATGAACAAGTACTACCCGAAGATGCGCGGCGCCTATTCCGGCTACGAAATGCGCCGCTACAGCACCGACGTCAGCACCGGCGGCTCCTACCTGGCCTACGGCCCGGGGCAGATCAGCCGCTTCTGGCGCGCCTGGGAACAGCCGCTGCCGCGCGTCGCCTTCGCCGGCGAGCACACCGACGCGCTCTACCCGGGCACCATCGAGGGCGCCCTGCGCAGCGGCAAGCGCGCCGCCGCGCAACTGCGCGACCTGGCCGACGGCAAGAACGTCAGCATCCCCGCGCCGGCCAAGGCCAGCGAAGCGCCGGCGGCGCCGGCCGCGGGCGAGGGCAAGAAGAAGGGCGCGTTCTCCTGGTTCACCGACATGTTCTGAGCCGCGGTTCCCGCCACTGCCTGTGAAAAAGGGGCGCCTTCCAGCGCCCCTTTTTCTTTGGCGGCGAATAATTCCCGCGCCCGGGGTGTTATCTCGAAAGAGGCACAGAAGGCTCTGGAATGGTCGTTAGCCAGCGAAGCTATCTTGTGAATCGATGTTTCAAAGCAGTAATTTCCACTTTTATCCGATCGTTTTGCCGCTAGTCTTGATGCTCCGGCTTTATCAGGAAACCTTTCGATGCAATGGCGTAATTCGCCCTCCCGTTACGGTCTGGTCAGTCTCTTCCTGCACTGGGGCAGCGCCCTGGTGGTCTTCGGCCTGTTCGGCCTGGGCCTGTGGATGCGCGAGCTGGACTACTACGACACCTGGTACCACCGCGCCCCGGAAATCCACAAGAGCATCGGCATCCTGCTGGCCATCGCCCTGATCGTGCGCATCGCCTGGCGCTTCCTCAGCCCGCCGCCGCCGGCCCCGGCCAACCATGGCGCGCTGACGCGCAAGGCCAGCAAGCTCGGCCATCTGGCGCTGTACGGGCTGCTGATCGCGGTGATCGTCGCCGGTTACCTGATTTCCACCGCCGAGGGCAAACCCATCAGCGTGTTCGGCTGGTTCGACGTGCCGGCGACCCTGAGCGGGCTGCCCGAGCAGGCCGACACCGCCGGCGCCATCCACCTGTACCTGGCCTGGGCCCTGGTGGTCTTCGCCGTACTGCACGCCCTGGCGGCGCTCAAACACCATTTCCTCGACCGCGATGCGACCCTCACGCGCATGCTCGGCCGTTCCACGGATTGACCCCACCTAGCACCATATGGAGATCACCATGCTGAAGAAGACCTTCGCCGCCCTGGCCCTGGGTACCGCCCTGTTCAGCGCCGGCCAGGCCATGGCCGCCGACTACAAGATCGACAAGGAAGGCCAGCACGCCTTCATCGAGTTCCGCATCAAGCACCTGGGCTACAGCTGGCTGTACGGCCGCTTCGACGACTTCGACGGCGCCTTCACCTTCGACGAGAAGAACCCGGCCGCCGACAAGGTCAAGGTGACCATCAACACCAACAGCGTGAACACCAACCACGCCGAACGTGACAAGCACCTGCGCAGCGGCGACTTCCTCAACGTCTCGAAGAACCCCACCGCGACCTTCGAATCCACCGGCGTCAAGGCCGACGGCAAGAACGCCGAGATCACCGGCAACCTGACCCTCAACGGCGTGACCAAGCCGGTCACCATCAAGGCCGAGCTGGTCGGCCAGGGCGACGACCCGTGGGGCGGCTACCGCGCCGGCTTCCTCGGCACCACCACCCTGAAGCTGAAGGACTTCAACATCCAGCGCGACCTCGGCCCGGCTTCCCAGGAAGTCGAGCTGACGCTGTCGGTAGAGGGTGTGCGTCAATAAGACGCGATTGCAGCGAAACGCCGGCGCAAGCCGGCGTTTTCGTTACTGCGGCAGCTCTTCCTGGGCGTCCAGGCAGCGTTGCAGCAGGTGCGCCATGCAGCGCTGCTCCTCGGCATCCAGCGGTGCAAAGAGCCTGTCATGGGTGCATGCGAGAATTGCCTGGGCCTGGGCATGGACGACCTTGCCGGCCTCGGTGAGGAACAGCTGGAAGCTGCGCTGGTCCCCCGGGTTGCGCTCGCGGCGGACCAGGCCGCGGCTCTCCATCTCGCGGACCTTGCGGGTGATCAGCGCCTTGTCGCGGCACATCTGCCGGCCGACGTCCTGCAGGTTGATGAGGCCCTCGGCCTCGGCGATCAGCTCCAGCAGGCGGATGTCCGGCGGCGCCAGGTCGATGCCCTGGGCGAGCAGGCCCATCTGCAGCTGGTTGCGCAGATGCTCGAAGAGCGCCATCAGGTTCTCTGGCAGGTCGGGATTCACGGGACGGGTCATGGCCTGGACGGGGTAAACGGAATGTAAAGCCGATTGATCGGCCGATTCATTTTCCTTATTTTAGTTGACGCTATCAACTTTATGACAAGCCGCTCACGCCGAATGGGAATCGTCTGAAGCGCCCGCCATGGGCTAAAACGTTTCAGGTGGTTACCGACAAGGCTTTCGGTCGTTTACAAACAAACCTGAATGTAAGTATTTTGCCAGCCTTTCCGGCCCGGCTGCCGCCGTGGTGCCGGATGCTTTCGCTTACGAGGACAACGATATGCAACGAACGCCAGCCAAGCGCGCCCTGGTTCCGGCCCTGCTCGTCGCCATGGCTACCCTTGCCGGTTGCGGCAAGAACGAGGCCCCGCAGCAGGCGCAGACCCCCGAGGTCGGCGTGGTGACCCTGCAGGCCCAGACGGTGCCGCTGAGCACCGAGCTGCCCGGCCGCACCACGGCGTTCCGGGTGGCCGAAGTCCGGCCGCAGGTCAACGGCATCATTCTCAAGCGCCTGTTCAAGGAAGGCAGCGACGTCAAGGAAGGCCAGCAGCTGTACCAGATCGACCCGGCCACCTACGAAGCCACCTACCAGAGCGCCAAGGCCAACCTGATGTCCACCCAGCAGCAGGCCGAGCGCTACAAGCTGCTGGTGGCCGACGAGGCGGTGAGCAAGCAGCAGTACGCCGATGCCCAGGCCGCCGCGCTGCAGGCCAAGGCCGCCGTCGACCAGGCGCAGATCAACCTGCGCTACACCAAGGTGCTGTCGCCCATCTCCGGGCGCATCGGCCGTTCGGCGGTGACCGAGGGCGCGCTGGTGACCAACGGCCAGGCCACCGCCATGGCCACGGTGCAGCAACTGGACCCCATCTACGTCGACGTCACCCAGCCCTCCACTTCGCTGCTGCGCATGCGCCGCGAGCTGGCCGCCGGCAACCTGCAAAAGGCCGGCGACAACGCGGCCAAGGTCAAGCTGTTCCTCGAGGACGGTTCGGCCTACCCGCTGGAAGGCAGGCTGGAGTTCTCCGAGGTCTCGGTGGACCAGGGCACCGGCTCGGTGACCATCCGCGCGGTGTTCCCCAACCCCAGGCATGAGCTGCTGCCGGGCATGTTCGTGCATGCCGTGCTGCAGGAAGGGGTGAAGGACAAGGCCATCCTCGCGCCCCAGCAGGGCGTCACCCGCGACCTGCGCGGCCAGCCCACCGCCCTGGTGCTGGGCGCCGACGACAAGGTCGAGCTGCGCAACATCAAGACCGACCGCACCGTCGGCGCCTACTGGCTGGTCACCGAGGGCCTGAAGCCCGGCGACCGCCTGATCACCGAAGGCCTGCAGTACGTCCAGCCCGGCGCCAAGGCCAAGGCCGTGCCGGCGAAGAACGTCGCCCCCGCGCCTGAGGCCGGCAAGCCCGCCGCCTCGGACAGCCAGGGTTAACCAAGGGGTTTCGCAATGTCGAAGTTTTTCATTGACCGGCCTATCTTCGCCTGGGTTATAGCCCTGGTGATCATGCTGGCGGGCGGGTTGTCGATCCTCTCGCTGCCGGTGAACCAGTACCCGGCCATCGCCCCGCCGGCGATCGCCATCCAGGTCAGCTACCCGGGTGCCTCCGCGGAAACCGTGCAGGACACGGTGGTCCAGGTGATCGAGCAGCAGATGAACGGTCTCGACCATCTGCGCTACATCTCCTCGGAGAGCAACGCCGACGGCAGCATGACCATCACCGTGACCTTCGACCAGGGCACCAGCCCGGACATCGCCCAGGTCCAGGTGCAGAACAAGCTGCAGCTGGCCACGCCGCTGCTGCCGCAGGAAGTGCAGCAGCAGGGCATCCGCGTGACCAAGGCGGTGAAGAACTTCCTGATGGTCGTCGGCATCGTCTCCGAAGACGGCAGCCTGACCAAGGAAGACCTGTCGAACTACATCGTCTCCAACATCCAGGACCCGCTGTCGCGTACCGCTGGCGTGGGCGACTTCCAGGTGTTCGGTTCGCAGTACGCCATGCGCATCTGGCTGGACCCGGCCAAGCTCAACAGCTACCAGCTGACGCCCAACGACATCGTCACCGCGGTGCAGGCGCAGAACGTGCAGATCTCCTCCGGTCAACTGGGCGGCCTGCCCGCCTTGCCGGGGCAGCAGCTCAACGCGACCATCATCGGCAAGACCCGCCTGCAGACCGCCGAGCAGTTCGGCGACATCCTGCTCAAGGTCAACACCGACGGCTCCCAGGTGCGCCTGAAGGACGTCGCCCAGGTGGGCCTCGGCGGCCAGGACTACAGCATCAACGCGCAGTTCAACGGCAAGCCGGCCTCGGGTATCGCCATCAAGCTGGCCACCGGCGCCAACGCGCTGGACACCGCCAAGGCGATCCGCGCCACCATCGGCCGCCTGCAGGAGTTCATGCCCGAGGGCATGAAGGTGGTCTACCCGTACGACACCACCCCGGTGGTCTCCGCTTCCATCCATGAAGTGGTCAAGACCCTCGGCGAGGCGATCCTCCTCGTGTTCCTGGTGATGTACCTGTTCCTGCAGAACTTCCGCGCCACCCTGATCCCGACCATCGCCGTGCCGGTGGTGCTGCTGGGCACCTTCGGCGTGCTGGCGGCGTTCGGCTTCTCGATCAACACCCTGACCATGTTCGGCATGGTGCTGGCCATCGGCCTGTTGGTGGACGACGCCATCGTGGTGGTGGAGAACGTCGAGCGGGTGATGGCCGAGGAAGGCCTGCCGCCCAAGGAAGCGGCGCGCAAGTCCATGGGCCAGATCCAGGGCGCGCTGGTGGGCATCGCCATGGTGCTCTCGGCGGTGTTCCTGCCGATGGCCTTCTTCGGCGGTTCCACCGGGGTGATCTACCGGCAGTTCTCCATCACCATCGTCTCGGCCATGGCCCTGTCGGTGCTGGTGGCGCTGATCCTCACCCCGGCGCTGTGCGCCACCATGCTCAAGCCCATCGAGAAGGGCGACCACGGCGAACACAAGCGCGGCTTCTTCGGCTGGTTCAACCGCAAGTTCATCGACACCACCCACGGCTACGAGCGTGGCGTGACCTCGATCCTCAAGCACCGCTCGCCGTACCTGCTGCTGTACGTGGTCATCGTCATCGGCATGGCCTGGCTGTTCACCCGCATCCCCACCTCCTTCCTCCCCGACGAGGACCAGGGCGTGCTCTTCGCCCAGGTGCAGACGCCGCCGGGCTCCACCGCCGAGCGCACGCAGAAGGTGGTCGACCACATGCGCGAGTACCTGCTGGACAAGGAAGGCCAGGCGGTCAGCTCGGTATTCACCGTGACCGGCTTCAACTTCGCCGGCCGCGGCCAGAGCTCGGGCATGGCCTTCATCATGATGAAGCCCTGGGAAGAGCGCCCCGGCTCGGAGAACAGCGTGTTCGCCGTGGCCCAGCGCGCCCAGCAGTACTTCTTCAGCATCAAGGACGCGATGGTCTTCGCCTTCGCCCCGCCGGCGGTGCTGGAGCTGGGCAACGCCACCGGCTTCGACATCTACCTGCAGGACCAGGCGGGCGTCGGCCACGACGCGCTGATGCAGGCGCGCAACCAGTTCCTCCAGCTCGCCGCGCAGAACCCCGTGCTGCAGCGCGTGCGCCCCAACGGCCTGAACGACGAGCCGCAGTACCAGCTGCTGATCGACGACGAGAAGGCCAGTGCGCTGGGCATTTCGCTGGCGGACATCAACAGCACCATCTCCATCGCCTGGGGTTCGAAGTACATCAACGACTTCATCGACCGCGGCCGGGTGAAGAAGGTGTACGCCCAGGGCGAACCCGGTGCGCGCATGAGCCCGGAAGACCTGGCCAAGTGGTACGTGCGCAACAGCAGCGGCGAGATGGTGCCCTTCACCGCCTTCGCCACCGGCAAGTGGGCCTACGGCTCGCCGAAGCTGGCGCGCTACAACGGCGTGCCGGCCATGGAAATCCTCGGTGAGCCGGCCCCGGGCCGCAGTACCGGCGAGGCCATGGCGGCGGTGGAAGAGATCGTCCAGCAACTGCCCAAGGGCATCGGCTACTCCTGGACCGGCCTGTCCTACGAGGAACGCCTGGCCGGCTCGCAGACCACCTCGCTGTTCGTGCTCTCGGCCATCGTGGTGTTCCTCTGCCTGGCGGCGCTGTACGAGAGCTGGTCGATCCCGTTCTCGGTGATGCTGGTGGTGCCCCTGGGGATCATCGGTGCGCTGCTGGCCACCTCGATGCGCGGGCTGTCCAACGACGTGTTCTTCAAGGTCGGCCTGCTCACCACCATCGGTCTGTCGGCGAAGAACGCCATCCTCATCGTGGAGTTCGCCAAGGAACTGCACGAGCGCGAGGGCAAGCACATCGTCGACGCGGCCATCGAGGCCTGCCGCATGCGTCTGCGCCCGATCGTCATGACCTCGCTGGCGTTCATCCTCGGCGTGGTGCCGCTGGCGATTTCCAGCGGCGCCGGCTCCGGCAGCCAGCACGCCATCGGTACCGGCGTGATCGGCGGCATGGTCACCGCGACCGTGCTGGCGATCTTCTGGGTGCCGTTGTTCTACGTGGTGGTCAGCACCCTGTTCAAGGACAAGGCGTCCAAGGAACAGGCGACCACCGAGAAGGGGCATTGATATGAGAAAGTCCTTACTCAGCCTGGCCCTGGCGACCGCCGCGCTGTCCGGCTGTTCGCTGATCCCGGACTACCAGCGCCCCGAGGCGCCGGTAGCCCAGGCCTACCCCCAGGGCCCGGCCTATGCCGGCGCCCAGGGCGGCGGCGCGACCGCCGCCGCGGACCTCGACTGGCAGAGCTTCTTCAGCGACCCGCAACTGCGCCGCCTGGTCGAAGTGGCCCTGGACAACAACCGCGACCTGCGCGTCGCCGCGCTGAACGTCGAGGCCTACCAGGCGCAGTACCGCATCCAGCGCGCCGAGCTGTTCCCGGCGGTGAGCGCCGACGTGAGCGGCTCGCGCCAGCGCCTGCCGGAGCGGGTGTCGACCACCGGCAACGACATGATCAGCAGCCAGTACGGCGCCACCCTGGGCGTCACCGCCTGGGAAGTGGACCTGTTCGGCCGCCTGCGCAGCCTGCGCGATGAGGCCCTCGAGCAGTACCTGGCGACCGAAGAGGCGCGCCGCAGCACTCAGACCGCGCTGGTGGCCAACGTCGCCAACGCCTACCTGACGCTGCGCGCCGACCAGGCCCAGCTGCAGCTGACCCGCGACACCCTGGCCACCTACCAGAAGACCTACGACCTGACCAAGCGCAGCAACGAGGTCGGCGTCGCCTCAGCCCTGGACCTGCGCCAGGCGCAGACCTCGGTGGAAAGCGCGCGGGCGACCCTGGCGCAGTACACCCGCCTGGTGGCCCAGGACCAGAACGCCCTGACCCTGCTGCTGGGCTCCGGCGTGCCGGCCGACCTGCCGCAAGGCATGGACCTGGAGCAGCAGGTGCTGGCCCAGGTGCCGGCGGGCCTGCCCTCGGACCTGCTGCAGCGGCGCCCGGACGTGCTGGAAGCCGAGCACCAGCTCAAGGCGGCCAACGCCAACATAGGCGCGGCGCGGGCGGCCTTCTTCCCGAGCATCAGCCTGACCGCCAACGCCGGTAGCTTGAGCCCGGACCTGTCCGGCCTGTTCGACGCGGGTTCCGGCACCTGGCTGTTCAAGCCGTCCATCAGCCTGCCGATCTTCAACGCCGGCAGCCTGAAGGCCAGCCTGGACCTGGCCAAGGTGCAGAAGAACATCTACGTCGCGCAGTACGAGAAGGCCATCCAGACCGCCTTCTCGGAAGTCGCCGACGGCCTGGCCGCACGGGGCACCTACGGCGAGCAGCTGACCGCCCAGCGCGCCCTGGTCAAGGCCAGCGAGGACTACTACCGCCTGGCCGAGAAGCGCTACCGCACCGGCGTGGACAACTACCTGACCCTGCTCGACGCCCAGCGCTCGCTGTTCAGCGCCCAGCAGCAGCTGATCACCGACCGCCTGAACCAGCTCACCAGCGAGGTGAACCTGTACAAGGCGCTCGGCGGCGGCTGGCAGGAAAGCACCGCGCAGAAGCAGTCCAAGGCGCAGCCCAAGGGTTGAGACCATGGCCCACGAAAACGCCGCCCCCCGGGGCGGCGTTCTCGTTTGTGGAGCCCAGCGAACTGTCTCGCAGGTCGTGCCGAGGTGCTCTTCGTAGGAGCGGGCCCTGCCCGCGATTCGCGCGCAGGGCGCGCTCCTACAGGGGAATGGCGCGGATGGGGTTGCGCGGATCTCATCCGCGAATCGCGCCGGGACGTCCGGCTATCGCGGACAAGGTCCGCTACGACCGTCCCTCCCTGGAATTGTAGGCGGGCCCTGCCCGCGATTCGCGCGCAGGGCGCGCTCCTACAGGGGAATGGCGCGGGTGGGGTGGCGTAGGCGGATCTCATCCGCGAATCGCGCCGGGACGTTCGGCTATCGCGGACAAATTCCGCTCCTACGACCGCGCTTCCCTGGAATTGTAGGAGCTGGCCCTACCCGCGATTCACGCGCAGGGCGCGCTCCTACAGGGGAATGGCGCGGGTGGGGTGGCGTAGGCGGATCTCATCCGCGAATCGCGCCGGGACGTTCGGCTATCGCGGACAAATTCCGCTCCTACGACCGCGCTTCCCTGGAATTGTAGGAGCTGGCCCTACCCGCGATTCACGCGCAGGGCGCGCTCCTACAGGGGAATGGCGCGGGTGGGGTTGCGTAGGAGCGGATCTCATCCGCGAATCGCGCCGGGACGTCCGGCTATCGCGGAC
>NZ_JWMC01000055.1:0-47260 GCF_000812405.1 Pseudomonas sp. PI1 | reverse complement strand
CCCGCCGCAAGCCTGTGGCGGGCGTTTTCCCGCCGCCGCCGGGGTGGAATCCGACGAACTGCGTTTTTCCGGCAAAAGGCCAGCCTCCTATTACACTTTCCTACAGCTCTTTCTTACTAATTCTCCTGCCGCGGAAGAGGTCGTTGCGCTCCTCCCTGGCCGACACAACGGATGGGTCGGATTCATGGTCGTGCACCCTGTTTTGCGAACCGGGCTGGTTTTCGCCGTGCTGGCCTGCGCGGGTCCGCCCGCGGCCGCGGATGACCTTTACGGCTGCGCGCAACCGGTGCGCCTGGCGTTCTACCGCAACCAGGTGTTCTACCACGACGGCAAGGGCCTGGACGCCGACCTGGTGGCGGAGCTGGCGCGCCGCACCGGCTGCGCCTTCGAGGTCTCGGTGCGGCCGCGGGCGCAGATCTGGACGGCCCTGCAGCGCGGCGAACTGGACATGGCCACCAGCGCCGTGGCCACCGTCGAGCAGCGCCGCTACGCCTACTTCGTGCCCTACCTGCGCCTGCGCGAACGGCTGATCGTGCCGCTGGACCTGTCCGCCGACCTGCACAGCCTGGACGACTTCCATGCGCTGCCGGGCGTGCGCCTGGGCGCGGTCGCCGGCTACAACCACGGCCCCTACCTGGACGCCATGCTGCGCATCCTGCGCAGCGAGGGGCGGGTGCGCGAATACGTCGACGAGACGGCCTGCTTCAACGCCCTGCTGGGCGGCGAGGTGGACGGGCTGATCGGCCACGAACTGAGCCTGTCCGGGCTGCTCCACGAGCCGGCGCTGCGCCACCGCTTCCGCGGCATCGACGTGGCCCGCGGGCCCGGCGTGCCGCGCAGCCTGGTGCTGGCCCGCGGGCGTTTCAGCGCGGCGCAGAGCGCGCAGTGGCAGCGCCTGTTCGAGGACCTGCGGCTGGACGGCTCGCTGGTCCGCATCTTCCTGCGCAACGCGCCGCTGGACGTCGCCGCGGCGCTTCTCGACAACGGCTACCGGCCGACCCCCGACGGGCAAGGCGGACAGGATGAGGCACCATGAGGGCAGACAAACGCGGCATCCCCCTGCAGGTCCTGGTGACCGGCGCCATCATCCTGAGCATGCTGGTGCTGGCCGTGTCCCTGCTGGTGCAGGGCTACCGGGGCGTGGAAGGGGCGTTGGTGACGGCGGCGGGGGAATCCGCAGCGCAGCTGGGGGTGACGGTCAACGAGCGCATCCGCCGGCTGCTCGACCCGGCGCAGAACACCCTGCGCCTGCTCAGCTACGACGGCATCTCGCAGACCGACAACCTGCCGGCGCGCCTGGAGCGCCTGCCGATGCTGGCCGAGAACCTGCGCGCCAACCGCACCCTCAGCGCGCTCTACGTCGGCTACCCGAACGGCGAGTTCCTGCTGATCCGCGCCCTGCGCACGACGAAGGCGCGGCAGGCGCTCAAGGCCCCGGACAAGACCTTCTACCTGGTGCAGAGCCAGACCCTCGGCGAGCAGGGCGCGCTGGTCGGCGAGTGGCGCTTCTACGACGCGCGCCTGCAACTGCTGCAGCGCCAGGAACGCCCCGACTACCGCTACGACCCGCGCCAGCGCCCCTGGTACAAGGACGCCTATGCCGGCAAGGGCACGGTACTGACGCAGCCCTACGTGTTCTTCACCACCCAGGAGATCGGCCTGACCCTGGCCCTGCGCAGCGTCGACGGCGCGGCGGTGATCGGCATGGACGCCTCGGTGGACGACCTGGCCACCGAAATGGGCGGCCTGCGCCAGACCGCCAACACCGAGCTGGCGGTGCTCGGCGCACAGAACACGGTGATCGCCTACCCGGACCTGGAGCGTTTGCTGCTGCACCAGGGCGGCGAGGTGCGCCTGGCGCATCTCGACGAACTCGGCGTGCCCAGCCTGGAACGCCTGGTGGAGCTCGGCGGCCCGCCCGGCACGCCGCAGCGCTACCAGGTGGCGGGCGAGGACTGGTACGGCATCTGGGTACCGCTGGTGAGTTTCGCCAGCGGCCAGGCGCGGGTGCTGATCGGCATCCCGGCCGACGAACTGCTGGCCGGCGCGCGGCAGATGCTGCTGCGCCAGGCCGCCTGGAGCGGCGCGCTGCTGCTGGCCCTGCTGCTGCTCGGCTGGCTGATCGGCCGGCGCATCGCCCGCCCGCTGCGGGCCCTGGCCGACCAGGTGGGGGCGCTGGCGGCCTTCGACTTCGCCCGGCCGGTGGGCGTCGACTCGAAGATCCGCGAGGTGCGCGAGCTGAGCCGGGTGCTCGGCGGCATGTCGCGGACCATCCACAACTTCCAGGGCATCACCCTCAGCCTGAGCCGTGAGACGCGCCTGGACAGCATGCTCGCCGAGGTGCTGTCGCGCCTGGTGGTGGCCACCGGCGTGCAGGGCGGCGCGGTGTACCTGCTGCAGGAACAGGACAACCGCCTGGCGCAGGCCTGCGCGGTGAACGGCGAGCACTACCCGCAGTCGCTGCTCATCGAGGGCTTCGACGAGGCGCAGCTGGCCAGCCTGCTGGACCAGGCCCTGAGCGGCCGCGGCCGGCACATGGAGGTGCCGCTGAGTAATCGCAGCGGGGAGCTGCTGGGCATCCTGGTGCTGCAACTGCAGGAGGAGGGCGAGCGCCGGCGCACGCCGCGGCGGCCGTTCAAGCGCTTCGTCGAGGAGCTGTCCGGCGCCGCCGCCGTGGCCATCGAGACGCGCCAGCTGATCGAGGCCCAGCAACGCCTGCTGGACGCCATCATCAAGCTGCTGGCCGACGCCATCGACGCCAAGAGCCCCTACACCGGCGGCCACTGCGAGCGAGTGCCGCAGCTGGCCGACATGCTGCTGCAGAAGGCCATCGACGACCGTGACGGGCCCTACGCGGCCTTCGCCATGAGCGACGCCGAGCGCTACGAATTCCAGATCGCCGCCTGGCTGCACGACTGCGGCAAGATCACCAGCCCCGAGTACGTGGTGGACAAGGCCACCAAGCTGGAGACCCTGTACAACCGCCTGCACGAAGTCCGCATGCGCTTCGAGGTGCTCTGGCGCGACGCCGACATCCGCTACTGGCGCGACCGCGCCGAGGGCGGCGAGGAAAGCCAGCTGCGCGAGCGGCGCGATGCCGAGCAGCAGGCGCTGCGCGAGGACTTCGCTTTCGTCGCCCAGGCCAACGTCGGCGGCGAGTTCATGAAGGACGAGGACATCGAGCGCCTGGCGCGCATCGGCGAGCGCCGCTGGTGGCGGCACTTCGACGACCGCATCGGCATCTCCCACGACGAGGCCGAGCGCCTGGCCGCGACGCCAATCGAGCCGTTGCCGGCGGAGGAGCGCCTGCTGGCCGACAAGCCCGCGCACCAGGTGCCCTGGGGCGAACGCAAGCCGCCGGTGGCCAAGGACGACCCGCGCAACACCTGGGGCTTCGACATGCGCCTGCCGGCCTTCGCCAGCCACTACGGCGAGCTGTACAACCTGGGCATCCGCCGCGGCACCCTGACCGACGAGGAGCGCTTCAAGATCAACGAGCACATCGTCCAGACGCTGATGATGCTCAGCGCGCTGCCGCTACCCCGGCACCTGCGCCGGGTGCCGACCATCGCCGCCAACCACCACGAGAAGATGGACGGCACCGGCTACCCGCGGCGGCTGTCGGGCGAGGCGATGAGCATTCCCGAGCGGATCATGGCCATTGCCGACATCTTCGAGGCGCTGACCGCCGCCGACCGCCCCTACAAGGCGCCGAAGACGCTGTCCGAGTCGCTGAAGATCCTCGCCTTCATGGCCCGCGACCGTCATGTGGACGCGGGGCTGTTCCGGCTGTTCGTGGCCAGCGGCGTGTACCGCGAGTACGGCGAACGCTTCCTGCGGCCGGAGCAGATGGATGTGGTGGACGAGGCGGCGGTGCTGGCCATCGTCGAGGCGGGGCAGGCGGAGAAGGCCTGAGCCGCGGCGCAATGCGGTTCACTACGGCGTTATCCGCCGAATCGCGGACGGAGTCCGCTACGGGGGAGGCATACCGTGCTTCCCGGCAACCTGTAGGAGCGGGCCCTGCCCGCGATTCGCGCGCAGGGCGCGCTCCTACATGGAAATGGCGTGGGTGGGGCAGCGTAGGAGCGGATCTCATCCGCGAATCGCGCCGGATCGTCCGGCTATCGCGGACAAGGTCCGCTTACGGGGGAGGAATACTGTGCTTCCCGGCAACCTGTAGGAGGCCCTGCCCGCGATTCGCGCGCAGGGCGCGCTCCTACATGGGGACGCTGCGGGTGGGGCGGCATAGGAGCGGATCTCATCCGCGAATCGCGCCGGAGGTTCCGGCTATCGCGGACAAAGTCCGCTACGGGGGAGGCATACCGTGTTTCCCGGCAACCTGTAGGAGCGGGCCCTGCCCGCGATTCGCGCGCAGGGCGCGCTCCTACATGGGAATGGCGTGGGTGGGGCAGCGTAGCGGATCTCATCCGCGAATCGCGCCGGATTGTCCGGCTATCGCGGACAAGGTCCGCTCCTACGGGGGAGGAATACTGTGCTTCCCGGCAACCTGTAGGAGCGGGCCCTGCCCGCGATGGGATTCACCGGCACGAACAACGGGGCGGCGTCAGCGCGCCGAGTCCAGCGCCACGCTGCCCTCGGCCTGGAACAGCACCAGGTGGTCGGCGGCCACGCCGATGCCCACTTCCTCGCCCGGCTGGTGGTCGGCATGGCTGGGGAAGATCGATTCCAGCAGGGTGCCGGTGGCCAGTTGCAGGCGGTACAGGGTGGCCGCGCCGAGGAACGACTTGCCGACGATGCGCGCCTTCAGGGTGCCCTGGGGGGCGTAGACGAGGTCGTCCGGGCGCAGCAGCACGTCCACCGCGCTGCCCTGGGGCAGGCTGTAGGCGCGGTTGCCGCGCAGCACGCCCAGTTCGGTCTGTACGCTGTCCGGGTCGAGCATCTGCCCGCGGATGAAGTAGCCCTGGCCGATGAAGCTGGCGACGAAGGGCGTCTGCGGCTCGTGGTAGAGGTTGAAGGGAGTGTCCCACTGCTCCAGGTGACCGTGCTTGAACACGCCGACCTGGTCGCTGACGGCGAAGGCCTCTTCCTGGTCGTGGGTCACCAGCACGGCGCTGGTGCCGCGCGCCTTGAGGATTTCGCGGACCTCGTGGCTGAGCTTGCGGCGCAGCTCCACGTCAAGGTTGGAGAAGGGCTCGTCGAGCAGCAGCAGCAGCGGCTCGGGGGCCAGCGCGCGGGCCAGGGCCACGCGCTGCTGCTGGCCGCCGGACAGCTCGTGGGGGTAGCGCCGGCCGAGCTTGTCGAGCTTCACCAGCTCCAGCAGCTCGGTGACGATGCGCCGGCGTTCGGGGTGCTTGCGGATGCCGAAGGCGACGTTGTCCTCCACCGTCAGGTGCGGGAACAGCGCGTAGTCCTGGAACACCATGCCGATGCGGCGCTTCTCCGGCGCCAGGGTGAAGCCGGGGCGCGAGATGGTCTCGCCGGCCAGGTGGATCTCGCCTGCCTGCACCGGCTCGAACCCGGCGATGGCGCGCAGGGTGGTGGTCTTGCCGCAGCCGGAAGGGCCCAGCAGGCAGCCGATGTCGCCGGCGTTCAGGTGCAGGCTGACGTCCTGCACCACGCGCTGCTGCCCATAGCCACAGGAGAGGTTTCTGAGTTCGAGCAACAGCGGTCGGGTCATGGATCGGGCCGTGGAGAAAGAAGCGGAGGCAGAGAGTTTACACGTGGCGAATGAGAATTACTCGCCGGCGCGAACGCGGCGACCCCGTGCCGCACGGCGGGCCGGGGCCGTGCGGCTGGGTGAAGGTCAGGCGTAGTGGGCGTGTTCGACCAGCAGTTCGAGCAGCGCCTTCTGCGCGTGCAGGCGGTTCTCCGCCTGGTCCCAGGCCACCGAACGCGGGTCGTCCAGCAGGTCTTCGCTGATCTCCTCGCCACGGTGCGCCGGCAGGCAGTGCATGAACAGCACGTCCGCGGCGGCGCCGTCAAGCAGTTCGCGGCTCACCTGGTAGGGGCGGAAGGTGCGCAGGCGCGCCTGGGCTTCGTCTTCCTGGCCCATGGAGGCCCAGACGTCGGTGCTCACCAGGTGCGCGCCGGCCACCGCCTCGCGCGGGTCGCGCACCACGCGCACGCGCTCGCCGGCCAGTTCCTGCAGCGCGGCGCTGGGCTCGTAGCCTTCGGGGCAGGCCACGCGCAGCTGGAAGTCGAAGCGGATGGCCGCCTCGATGTAGCTGTTGCACATGTTGTTGCCGTCGCCGATCCAGGCCACCGTCTTGCCGGCGATGCTGCCGCGGTGCTCGTGGAAGGTCTGCATGTCGGCCAGCAACTGGCAGGGGTGCAGGTCGTCGGACAGGCCGTTGATCACCGGTACGCGGGAGTTGGCGGCGAACTCGGTGAGGGTGCTGTGGGCGAAGGTGCGGATCATCACCGCGTCGACCATGCGCGACATCACCTTCGCCGCGTCGGCGATGGGTTCGCCGCGGCCCAGCTGGGTGTCGCGCGGGGAGAGGAAGATCGCCTGGCCGCCGAGCTGGATCATGCCGGCTTCGAAGGAGATCCGCGTGCGGGTGGAGGCCTTCTCGAAGATCATGCCCAGCACGCGGTTCTTCAGTGGCTCGTAGAGCACGCCTCGGTCGCGCAGGTCCTTCAGCTCGCTGCCGCGGCGGATCAGACCGAGGAGTTCGTCGGTCGTGTAATCCAGCATCGAGAGGAAGTGCCTTGCGCTCATGATTCAGTACCTACTGCTTGTTCTCAGAGTTGCGACCGAGGGTCTGGCCGGCTTTTCGAGAAAAAACGGACTGAACCTGCGGCCTGACCGCATGCAGCGGAAATTTAGGGGGAAGACGCGATCCTATAAGGAAATTACGCATCCACGCAAGTTTGCCGCGGAGAGCCCCGCCAGGCCCGGTGACGGCGGGTTTCGGAACATTTCGCAAACGAACGGAAAGGTCCTATTGGGTCTGGCGAGCGGGACTACATAAATGCCCGCGTCTCCCTTGATAGCTTTTCGCCGCCGCCGAGTCCGGCGGCACAAGCCATTAGGAGAAGCTTTCAATGAAGAAATTATGGATGAGCACCGCCCTGGCAGCGGTGATCGTGACCGCCAGCGGTTGCACCAGCTACAACGTCAACCAGCCGTCGGCGCCCATGGATGGCGTGGTGAGCACCGACCTCAAGGCCGACGTCCGCGTCGGCGAGCCGATCACCGGCCAATCCTCGGTGAACATCCTGTTCGGCTTCCTCAAGTTCGGCGGCGACAACCAGTTCGCCGACGGCGTGGCCTACGGCGGCACCGACGGCGGCTCGCTGCTGTCCTTCGACCCGGTGTCCAGCGTCAAGTCCGCCGCGGCCTTCAAGGCCGTCAAGAGCTCCGGCGCCGACCTGATCGTCGCGCCGCGCTACGAGGTGTCGGTACAGGACTACTTCGTGTTCAAGAAGGTCGACGTCAAGGTCACCGGCAACAAAGGCAACATCGCCGGCATCCGCTGATGCCGGCACGGTCGGCATCCCCCCTCTGCCGACCGTCGTCCCCTGGTGGAGGGCCGGCCTCGTGCCGGCCCGATTCACGTCTATATCCCTCGATTCACTGCACTTAGGCTTGTGGCGTTCGCCGCGGCGCGGTTCCATAGTGCTCGCTCTGGTAACGACCGGCCCATGAAGGCCGGCGCAACAACAAGAGGCGAGCCATGAGCAAGACCCTCCACCACCGTGCGTGCCACCTGTGCGAGGCCATCTGCGGCCTGACCATCGAAACCGAGGACCAGCGCATCCTGTCGATCAAGGGCGATGCGCAGGACAGCTTCAGCCGCGGCCACATCTGCCCCAAGGCAGTGGCCCTGCAAGACATCCAGAACGACCCCGACCGCCTGCGCCAGCCGATGCGGCGGGTCGGCGGCGAGTGGCAGCCGATCGCCTGGGACGAGGCCTTCGAGCTGGTCGCCGCGCGCCTGGCGGAGATCCGCGAGCGCCACGGCAACGACGCGGTGGCCGTGTACCAGGGCAACCCCAGCGTGCACAACTACGGGCTGATGACCCACAGCAACTACTTCCTCGGCCAGTTGAAGACGCGCAACCGCTACTCGGCCACCTCGGTGGACCAGCTGCCGCACCACCTGGTCAGCCAGCAGATGTTCGGCCACGGCCTGCTGATCCCCATCCCGGACATCGACCACACCGACTTCATGCTGATCCTCGGCGGCAACCCGCTGGCCTCCAACGGCAGCATCATGACCGTGCCGGACGTGGAGAAACGCCTCAAGGCCCTGAAGGCCCGCGGCGGCCGCCTGGTGGTGGTGGACCCGCGGCGCACCGAGACCGCGGCGCTGGCCGACCAGCACCTGTTCATCCGCCCGGGGCAGGACGCGGCGCTGCTGCTGGGCATCCTCGACGTGTTGTTCGGTGAGAACCTGGGGCGCGTCAGCCACCTGCCGGTGGTTGGGCTGGAGGAGGTGCGCGCGGCGCTGGCGCCCTTCGGCGTCGAGGCCATGGCGCAGCGCTGCGGCGTGCCGGCGGCGAGCATCCGCGCCCTGGCCCGGGACCTCGCCGCCGCCGACAAGGCGGTGTGCTACGGGCGCATGGGCGTTTCCACCCAGCGCTTCGGCACCCTCTGCCAATGGCTGGTGCAACTGATCAACCTGGTCACCGGCAACCTCGACCGCGTCGGCGGCAGCCTCTGCACCACGCCGGCCGTGGACCTGGTGGCGAGCACTTCCGGCGGCGCCTTCGGCCGCTGGCGCAGCCGGGTGTCCGGCCTGCCGGAGTACGGCGGCGAGCTGCCGGTGGCGGCCCTGGCCGAGGAAATGCTCAGCGAGGGCGAGGGCCAGGTCCGCGCGCTGATCACCGTGGCCGGCAACCCGGTGCTCTCCACCCCCAACGGGCGGCGCCTGGAGCAGGCCCTCGACGGCCTGGAGTTCATGCTCGCCATCGACCTCTACATCAACGAGACCACGCGCTACGCCGATCTCATCCTGCCGCCCACCGCGCCGCTGGAGCACGAGCACTACGACAGCACCTTCAACGTCTTCGCGGTGCGCAACGTCACCCGTTTCAACGAGGCGGTGCTGCCCAGGCCCGCCGGCGCGCTGCACGACTGGGAAATCTTCGTCGGCCTGGCCAAGGCCTATGCTGCGCGCCAGGGCTCCGAGCTGAAGCCGACCATGGCGCCGGAACAGATGATCGACATGGGCCTGCGCTTCGGTCCCTATGGCGATGCCAGCGAGCACAAGCTCAGCCTGGTGCGCCTACGCGAGCATCCCCACGGCCTGGATCTTGGCCCGCTGCGGCCGAACCTGGCGGCGCGCCTGAAGACTCCCAGCCGGCAGGTGGAAGCCGCGCCGGCGTTGTTCCTCGCCGACCTCGGGCGCTTCGCCGACACCCCGGCGCCGGCCGAGGGCCAGTTGCTGCTGATCGGCCGCCGCCACGTGCGCAGCAACAACTCCTGGATGCACAACTACCACCGCCTGGTGAAGGGCAAGCCGCGCCACCAGTTGCTGATGCACCCCCGGGACCTGGCCAGCCGCGGCCTGGTGGACGGCCAGCGGGTGCGGGTGCGTTCGCGGGTGGGCAGCGTCGAGATCGAGGTGGCGGCCAGCGACGAAGTGATGGCCGGCGTTGTCAGCCTGCCCCATGGCTGGGGCCATGCGCGCCCCGGCGTGCAACTGGCCATCGCCAGCGAGCAGGGCGGCGCCAGCGCCAACGACCTGACCGACGAGCGCCACCTCGACACGCTGTCCGGCAACGCCGCGCTCAACGGCGTGCCGGTGGAGGTGGAGGCGGCCTGAGGCGCGCGGCAAAGCCGAGCGCTGTGCTCGGCTTTCCGGTACACTGTCGGCAAAGTACCGGCTGCATTGCCGGGCAGTAGCGAAGTTCAGCCGAGGTTAGCCAATGGACATCATCGATACCATCAAAGAGCAGATCGCCAACAACCCCATCCTGCTGTACATGAAAGGTTCGCCGAACGCTCCGCAGTGCGGTTTTTCCGCCCGTGCCGCGCAGGTGCTGATGGCCTGCGGCGAGAAATTCGCCTACGTGGACATCCTGCAGAACCCGGAAATCCGCGCCAACCTGCCGAAGTACGCCAACTGGCCGACCTTCCCGCAGCTGTGGGTGGGGGGCGAACTGGTCGGCGGTAGCGACATCCTCGTCGAGATGTTCGAAAAGGGCGAACTGCAGCCGCTGATCAAGCAGGCCGTCGGCAAGACCGAAGCCTGATCGCAGGCGTAGTCGCCGTAGCGAAGAACCCCGCGCCAGCGCGGGGTTTTTCATTTGTGCGGAGAAAGGATTCGAACCGATGGACGACCGCAAGAGAGCCCGCGCGGCCCGCTGGGCCTGCGCCTTCTGCTTCGGCGCCGGTGGGCTGGTGCATGGCAGCGCCATGGGGCGCATCCCGGCGCTGAAGAACCTCGCCGGCGTCGACGAGCAGGGCCTGGGCCAGGCGCTGCTGGGCGCCGGGCTCGGCGCATTGCTGGCGTTCTCCTTCGCCGGCTCCCTGGTGCGGCGCCTCGGCAGCCGGCGGGTGACCCTGGCCAGCGCCGCGGCGCTGCTGCTGGTGTTCCCGCTGCTGGGGCTGTGCCAGAGCTGGTGGGCGCTGGCTCTCGCGCTGCTGCTGGTAGGGCTGACCTTCGCCACCCTGGACGTGGCGATGAACACCCAGGCGGTGGAGGTGGAGCGCCTGCTGGGCCGGCCCTGCCTGTCCAGCCTGCATGGCATGTACAGCCTCGGCGGCCTGCTCGGCGCGTTGGGCGCGGCCTTGCTGGCGGGGCTCACGCCGTTCTGGCATTTCAGCCTGCTCGCCGTGCTGGCGCTGCTGGCGCTGCCGCTATTCGGCCGGCGCCTGCTGGAAGGGCGCAGCGAACCACAGGCCGACGCGCAACCGCGCCGGCGGGGGCTCCGGCTGCCGCCGGCGGCGCTGGTCGGCCTGGGGCTGCTGACGCTCTGCGCCTTCGTCTCCGAAGGCGCGGTGGCGGATTGGAGCGCGCTGCTGCTGCATAGCGTGCTGGGCGCTTCGGAGCGGATGGCCGCGCTAGGCTTCGCCGCCTTCTCGGCGACCATGGTGATCGGCCGGCTGTTCGGCGACCGGTTGCGCGTGCACGTCGCCGACGTGGCCCTGGTGCGCGGGCTCAGCCTGCTGGCCATCGCCGGCATGCTGCTGGCGCTGTTCGGCGGCCGCGTCGAGCTGTCGGTGGCGGGCTTCGCCCTGGTCGGCCTGGGCCTGTCGGTGGTGGTGCCGATCCTCATCGGCGCGGCCGGCAACCGGCCGGGCGTGGAGGCATCGAGCGGGGTCGCGGCGGTGGCGTCGTTCGGCTATGGCGGGCTACTGCTGGGGCCGCCGCTGATCGGCATCCTGGCCGAGCACATCGGCCTGCGCCTGGCATTGCTGGTGGTGGTGGGGCTGTGCGCGGGGCTGCTGTTCTGGGCGCACCTGGTGCGCCGCCCGCAGCAGGCGGGGTAGGGAAGGGCGGGGGCGCCGCGCGGGGCGGCGCCCGCAACCGTCAGTCGTCTTCGTGCATGTGCGACTGCAGGTAGTTCTCCAGGCCGACCTTCTGGATCAGGCCGAGCTGGGTCTCCAGGTAATCGATGTGCTCTTCCTCGGATTCGAGGATGTTCTTGAGCAGATCGCGGCTGACGTAGTCATGCACGCTTTCGCAATGCACGATGGCCTCGCGCAGGTCCTTCGCGGCCTTGAGTTCCAGGTTCAGGTCGCACTGCAGCATTTCCTGGGTGTTCTCGCCGACCAGCAGCTTGCCCAGGTCCTGCAGGTTGGGCAGGCCCTCGAGGAAGAGGATGCGCTCGATGAGCTTGTCCGCATGCTTCATCTCGTCGATCGACTCGTGGTACTCGTGGGCGCCGAGGCGCTTCAGGCCCCAGTCGTTCCACATGCGCGAGTGCAGGAAGTATTGGTTGATGGCGATCAGCTCGTTACCGAGGACCTTGTTCAGATGCTGGATGACTTTCTTGTCGCCTTTCATGCCGAGTCCTGCCGTGTGGAGTGGGTAGGACTGGAATTTTCGCCCTCTTATAACCGGATGTCAAACGTAAGCTATTGATTTAGTTATAAAAAAGAATATGAATACGAATGTTTTCATTCCGCAGTTAGACGCTAAATCCTTGAATTGCGGGCATAAAAAAACCGGGCCTGGGCCCGGTTCTTCTGGCGTATGCCGAATCGGCATCGCTCAACTGGCGGCATAGGCCAGCGAGTAGTTCATCGTTTGCGCGCCCTGCAGGTCGCCGAGGGTCTCGCGGACCACCTGCTTGGCGAGGCAGGCGCACTTGCCGCACTGAGTGCCGACGCCGGTGCTTTCACGCACTTCGCGGTAACTGCAGCATCCCTCATAGATCGCGTCGCGGATCTGGGTATCGGTAACACCTTGGCAGAGGCAGACGTACATGGATGGCACTACTGGTGTGGGGTTGTTGGCGTCGATACTAATGTTAATGAGAATGATTGTCAAAGCTTGAGAGGAGACTTTTTGGCGTGTCGACGAACGGTCTTTCGGGGGGAAGGACCCAATCGCGGACGGAGTCCGCTCCTACGGTTCCAGGAAGCATGGCTTTTCGTAGGATGGCGTTGAGCGAAGCGATACCCATCACCACGGCAGCATGGGTATCGCAAGCTCAACCCATCCTACGAAGAGCACCTCGGCGTAAGCCTGAGGTTCAGGGAGGTACGGGCGGAGGAGCGGACTCCGTCCGCGATGGGGTTCACCGGCCACGCCGGACGCCCCGGTGGCACGAACAGCCCCAGGCATCGATCCAATAAAAAAGCCCCGCATCGGCGGGGCTTTCTCATAGCAAAGGGCCAAGAACAAGGATCAGTCCTCATCCTCCATCCACCCACCGCATTCCTTCCAGCGGTTGACGATCCCGCAGAACAGCTCCGCGGTCTTCTCGGTGTCGTAGCGCGCCGAGTGCGCCTCGCGGTTGTCGAACTCCATGCCGGCGGCCTGGCAGGCCTTGGCCAGGACCGTCTGGCCGTAGGCCAGGCCGGCGAGGGTGGCGGTGTCGAAGCTGGAGAAGGGGTGGAACGGGTTGCGCTTGATCCCGGTGCGGTTCACCGCGGCGTTGAGGAAGCCCAGGTCGAAGCTGCTGTTGTGGCCGACCAGGATCGCCCGCTTGCAGCCGTTGGCCTTCAGCGACTTGCGCACGCCACGGAAGATCTCGGTGAGCGCCTGCTCCTCGGCCACCGCCATGCGCAGCGGGTGGTCGAGCTTGATGCCGGTGAACTCCAGGGCCGCCGGCTCGATGTTGGCGCCTTCGAAGGGCTCGACGCGGAAGAAATGGGTATGTTCCGGGAACAGGTAGCCGTTCTCGTCCATGCCGATGGTCACCGCGGCGATTTCCAGCAGGGCGTCGGTGGCGCAGTTGAAGCCGCCGGTCTCGACGTCCACCACCACCGGCAGGTAGCCGCGGAAGCGGCGCGCCATGGGGTGGCGCGGGCCGGGGGGGAAGTTGCCGTCGAACTCCTCTTCGTAATGCTCCTCGCTCATGCGCCGGCCTCCAACAGGCGCCAGCGCAGTTTTTCGCCGGCGCGCAGGGGCACCACCTCATGGTCGCCGAAGGGCAGGCTGGCCGGCGCCTGCCATTCCTCGCGGACCAGGGTGATGCTGTCGGCGTTGCGCGGCAGGCCGTAGAAGTCCGGGCCGTGGAAGCTGGCGAAGGCTTCCAGCTTGTCCAGGGCGTTGCGCTGCTCGAAGGCCTCGGCGTACAGCTCGATGGCGGCGTAGGCGGTGTAGCAGCCGGCGCAGCCGCAGGCCGCTTCCTTGGCGTGGCGGGCGTGGGGCGCCGAGTCGGTGCCGAGGAAGAACTTCGGGTTGCCGCTGGTGGCGGCGTCGAGCAGGGCTTCCTGGTGCACGTTGCGCTTGAGGATCGGCAGGCAATAGAAGTGCGGGCGGATGCCGCCGACCAGCATGTGGTTGCGGTTGTACAGCAGGTGGTGGGCGGTGATGGTGGCGCCGACGTTGGCCGGGGCGGCCAGGACGAACTGCGCCGCATCGCCGGTGGTGATGTGCTCGAACACCACCTTGAGCGTCGGGAAGCGCTCGACCACGCGGGCCAGGTGCTCGTCGATGAAGCGCTTCTCGCGGTCGAACACGTCCACCTCGGCGCGGGTCACCTCGCCGTGCACCAGCAACGGCAGGCCGACCTCGGCCATGGCCTCGAGCACGTGGAAGATGTTGTCGATGCTGGTCACGCCGGAATCGGAGTTGGTGGTGGCGCCGGCCGGGTACAGCTTGGCCGCGTGGACGAAGCCGCTGGCCTTGGCGTTGCGCACGTCCTCGGCGCTGGTGCGGTCGGTGAGGTAGAGCACCATCAGCGGTTCGAAGCGGCTGCCGGCCGGGCGCGCGGCGAGGATGCGCTGGCGGTAGGCGTCGGCTTCGCCGGTGTTGCGCACCGGCGGCACCAGGTTGGGCATGATGATGGCGCGGCCGAAGGTGCGCGCGGCATCGCCGACGGTCTGGGCGAGGGCGGCGCCGTCGCGCAGGTGGATGTGCCAGTCGTCGGGGCGCAGCAGGGTCAGGCGGTCGGACATGGGGATACCAGAGGACGATTTGCAGCGGAATTGAAGTGGGGAAATGCTACCGGAAAAGCCCGCCGCCGGCACTCGCTATCAAGTTTTGCCGAGCCCGTCCGATATCTCCTGGGTACTTTCCAGCATTACCCGGAGCCGTCCGTGCGCCATTCCTACTTTCTCCTGCTCGGCCTGTGCGCCAGCCTGCCGGCCTGGGGGCTGACCTTCCAGACGCGCCTGGAGAACGCGCGCTGGACGGCGGCGGGCGACCAGTTCGAATGCCGCCTGTCGCAACAGGTGGACGGCTTCGGCGTCGGCGAGTTCGTCTGGCGCGCCGGCGAGCAGCCGACCTTCCGCCTCAAGCCGCAGCGCAACTGGACCGGCGGCGGTTCGGCGACGCTCCTGGCGGCGGCGCCGCCGTGGCGGCCGACCCAGGGCGACATCAACCTGGGCTCGGTGGCCCTGGTCGCCGGCGAGGTGTCCTTCACCAGCAGCCAGCAGCAGGCCGGGCGCCTGCTCGACGGCGTGCTGGAAGGGCGCAGCCCCGAGGTGCGCCTGCGCGCCATGGGCGGCCAGGACCTGCGGGTGCGCCTGCTGCCGGCGCGCTTCGCCGATGGCTACGCGCAGCTGCAGGATTGCTCGACCAAGATGCTGCCGGTGAACTTCGAGCAGGTGCGCCAGGCGCAGGTCGGCTTCCCCGGCGGCGGCGACGCCCTGGACGCCGTGGCCCGCGCCAAGCTGGACATCGTCCTGCAGTACCTCAAGGCCGACCCGACGGTGAACCGCATCGAGCTGGACGGCCATTCCGACAACAGCGGCAACCGCCTGAGCAACCGCGACATCTCGCGGCGCCGCGCGGTGGCGGTGATGGAGTACCTCAAGGCCCACGGCGTGCCCGAGGAGCAGATCACCGTGCGCTTCTACGGCGAGCGCTACCCGCTGGTGAAGAACAACTCCGAGGCCAACCGCGCGCGCAACCGCCGGGTGACCCTGCACCTGTCCCGCGAGGCCGTGCCGGAAACCCCGCCGGCGCCCACCGCCGCGCCCAACGCGACGCCGCCCGCGCCGCCAGCCCCCGCGCCCGCTGCCCCGCAGGCCAAGACACCGGCCGGCAACGCCCCGGCTTCGGCGCCGCCGGGCCAGTCGCCAGCACGCGGCGCCTAGTCGCACTCACGATAGAATCTGTCGCTTTGTCGTCAAAAGCTGTCGCGCCTCTGTAATTTCCTGAAGCGCGGCAGTAGAATCGGGGGTTTTCGTGACAACCCCCCGTGGAGTGATGGCATGGCGGACGTGAAGAAGGTAGTCCTGGCGTATTCCGGTGGCCTGGATACCTCGGTGATTCTCAAGTGGCTGCAGGATACTTATAACTGCGAAGTGGTGACCTTCACTGCCGATCTCGGCCAGGGCGAAGAGGTCGAGCCTGCCCGCGCCAAGGCCAAGGCCCTGGGTGTGAAGGAAATCTACATCGAGGACCTGCGAGAAGAGTTCGTCCGCGACTTCGTCTTCCCGATGTTCCGCGCCAACACCATTTATGAAGGCGAGTACCTGCTGGGCACTTCCATCGCCCGTCCGCTGATCGCCAAGCGCCTGATCGAGATCGCCAACGAGACCGGCGCCGACGCCATCTCCCACGGCGCCACCGGCAAGGGCAACGACCAGGTGCGCTTCGAGCTGGGCGCCTATGCGCTCAAGCCGGGCGTCAAGGTCATCGCCCCCTGGCGCGAGTGGGACCTGCTGTCCCGCGAGAAGCTGATGGACTACGCCGAGACCCACGGCATCCCGATCGAGCGCCACGGCAAGAAGAAGTCGCCGTACTCCATGGACGCCAACCTGCTGCACATCTCCTATGAAGGCGGCGTGCTGGAAGACACCTGGACCGAGCACGAAGAGGACATGTGGAAATGGACAGTCTCCCCGGAGAAGGCCCCTGACGCCCCCACCTACATCGAGCTGACCTACCGCAAGGGCGACATCGTCGCCATCGACGGCAAGGAACTGACCCCGGCGCAGGTGCTGACCGAGCTGAACCGCATCGGCGGCGCCAACGGCATCGGCCGCCTCGACATCGTCGAGAACCGCTATGTCGGCATGAAGTCCCGCGGCTGCTACGAGACCCCCGGCGGCACCATCATGCTCAAGGCCCACCGCGCCATCGAGTCGATCACCCTGGATCGCGAAGTCGCCCACCTGAAGGACGAGCTGATGCCGCGCTACGCCAAGCTGATCTACACCGGCTACTGGTGGAGCCCGGAGCGCGAGATGCTGCAGCAGATGATCGACGCCTCCCAGGAGTACGTGAACGGCGTGGTGCGCCTGAAGCTGTACAAGGGCAACGTCATCGTGGTTGGCCGCAAGTCCGACGACTCGCTGTTCGACGCCAACATCGCGACCTTCGAGGAAGACGGCGGCGCCTACAACCAGGCCGACGCCGCGGGCTTCATCAAGCTCAACGCGCTGCGCATGCGCATCGCCGCGAACAAGGGCCGCAAGCTGTTCTGATAAGCTTGCCAGCCTGAGCCAGACAAGCCCCGGCCACGAGCCGGGGTTTGCTTTTATGCGCCCGAAACGGGCCGGATGAGGAGAACGACCCCCATGAGACTGCTGCATACCATGCTGCGCGTCGGCGATATGGACAAGTCCATCGCCTTCTACACCGAAGTCCTGGGCATGACCCTGCTGCGCCGCAAGGACTACCCGGACGGCCAGTTCACCCTGGCCTTCGTCGGCTACGGCGCCGAGGACGAGAACAGCGTCATCGAGCTGACCTACAACTGGGGTGTGGACAAGTACGAGCTGGGCACCGGCTACGGCCACATCGCCCTGGAAGTGGACGACGTCTACAAGGCCTGCGAGGACATCCGCTCGCGCGGCGGCAAGATCACCCGCGAGCCGGGCCCGATGAAGCACGGCACCAGCATCCTGGCCTTCGTCGAGGACCCGGACGGCTACAAGATCGAGCTGCTGTCGCCGCAGCGCAAGGACTGAGCCGGAAAACGAAGCCCCGCCACGGCTACGGCGTTATCCGCCGAATCGCGGACGGAGTCCGCTCCTACGACTCCAGGAAGCGCGGCTTTTCGTAGGATGGCGTTGAGCGAAGCGATACCCATCACCACGGCAGCATGGGTATCGCAAGCTCAACCCATCCTACGAAGAGCCCCTCGGCGTAAGCCTAAGGTTCAGGGAGGCAGGGGCGTGGGAGCGGACTTTGTCCGCGATCGGATTCACCGGCCACGCCGCACGCCCCGGTGGCAGTCCCGTAGGATGGGTTGAGCGAAGCGATACCCATCGCCACGGCTACGGCGTTATCCGCCGAATCGCGGACGGAGTCCGCTCCTACGACTCCAGGAAGCGCGGCTTTTCGTAGGATGGCGTTGAGCGGAGCGATACCCATCACCACGGCAGCATGGGTATCGCAAGCTCAACCCATCCTACGAAAAGCACCTCGGCGTAAGCCTAAGGTTCAGGGAGGCGCGGACGTAGCGGACTTTGTCCGCGATTGGGCTCACCGGCCACGCCGCACGCCCCGGAGGCACGAACAGCCAGAGGGCTGGGGCGAGGGGGCGGAGCCGGGATCAGGCGCCATGGCCGCGCCGGAAAAACGAAGCCCCGCCAAGTGCGGGGCTTTTTCATGCGGGGCAAGGCTCAGAGATCGAAATCGTAGTCCGACAGCTGGCGCTGCAGGCGGCGCTCTTCGAGGTAGTTGTCGATGATGCGGCGCTTGGTGAGGTTGGTCTTGGCGACTTCGACGACGGCTTCGACGCTGTCGTCGGCATCGTCGGTGCTCACTTCGTCTTCGAGCTCGAGATCTTCTTTATCGGCCATAACGATCACTCCAACGTGCGGGGTGTGCTTGGCGCCCCTTATAGCGACAAAGCTCGGGGCGGTAAAAAAGATTTTTTCAATGAGCAGCGATGCTTTTGACGATAGCACTCAATCGTCGGAAGTCTTGTGCTTGTACTCGCACAGGTCCTCGATGCGGCAGCTGCCGCACTGCGGCTTGCGCGCCTTGCAGACGTAGCGGCCATGCAGGATCAGCCAGTGGTGGGCGTCCAGCAGGTATTCCCTGGGCACGAACTTGAGCAGCTTGCGTTCCACCTCCAGGACGTTCTTCCCCGGCGCGATGTTGGTGCGGTTGGCGACGCGGAAAATATGCGTGTCCACCGCCATGGCCAACTGGCGGAAGGCGGTGTTGAGCACCACGTTGGCGGTCTTGCGCCCGACGCCGGGCAGGGCCTCCAGGTCCTCGCGGTTCTCCGGCACCTTGCTGCCGTGCTTCTCGATGAGGATGCGGCAGGTCTCGATGACGTTCTTCGCCTTGCTGTTGTACAGGCCGATGGTCTTGATGTACTCCGACAGCCCGTCCACGCCCAGGGCGTAGATGGCTTCGGGAGTGTTGGCCAACGGGTAGAGCTTGGCCGTGGCCTTGTTCACCCCGACGTCGGTGGCCTGGGCGGAGAGGATCACCGCGATGAGCAGCTCGAAGGGCGAGTCGTAGGCCAGCTCGGTCTTGGGGTCGGGGTTGTCTTCTCGCAGTCGGCGGAAAATCTCCGCGCGCTTGGCGGCATTCATTCGATCACTCCGGTCACGCGGACGCGCTGGCGCTCTGCGGCGGGTACGTTGCCCGCCTGCGCCTTGGCGCGTTCCGCCAGGCTTTCATCGATACGGTTCTTCAGGGCTATCAGCAGGCCCAGCAGGAGGAAGGCGCCGGGCGGCAGCACGGCGAGCAGGAAGCCCTGGTAGTCGGCTATCTGCAGCTTCCAGCCTGCGGCGGCCGGACCGAACAGCAGGTTCATGTCGGCCAGCAGGGTGCCGTGGCCGATGAGTTCGCGCAAGGTGCCCAGCACCAGCAGCACCAGGGCGAAGCCGGCGCCGGTCATCAGGCCGTCGAAGGCCGCGCGGGCCACGCCGTTGCGCGCGGCGAAGGCCTCGGCGCGGCCGAGGATCACGCAGTTGGTGGTGATCAGCGGGATGAAGATGCCGAGGATCTGGTACAGCTCGTAGGTCCAGGCCTGCATCAGCAGTTCGATGCAGGTGGTCAGCGCGGCGATGATCAGCACGAACACCGGCAGCCGCACCGCCTCGCCGACCCAGCGGCGCGTCGCGGAGATGGCGGCGTTGGAGCAGGCCAGCACGAAGATGGTCGCCAGGCCCAGGCCGAGGGCGTTGACCATGGAGTTGCTGGTGCCCAGCAGCGGGCACAGGCCCAGCAGCTGGACCAGGCCGGGGTTGTTCTGCCACAGGCCCTGGCGGGCGATCTCGCGGTAGCTATTCATGTTGTTCGCCTCCGGCCGCCGGCGCGAGCAGCGCGGCCTTGTGCGCATCGAAATACTGCAGCGCCTTGTGCGTGGCCTTGACCACGGCGCGCGGGGTGACGGTGGCGCCGGCGAACTGGTCGAACCGGCCGCCGTCCTTCTTCACCTTCCAGCCGGCCTCGTCCGGGTCGGCCAGGGAGCGGCCGTCGAAGCCGTGCAGCCAGTCGCTCTTGCCCGGCTCGATCTTGTCGCCCAGCCCTGGGGTTTCCTTGTGCGCCACCACGCGCACGCCGAGCAGGCGGCCTTCGGCGCTGACCCCCACCAGCAGCTCGATGGCGCCGCTGTAGCCGTCCGGCGCGGTGGCCGGGAGTATGACGCCGGTGGCGCGGCCCTGCAGGCGGGCGACGAAGGCCTGGGCCGGCTGCGGCTTGCCCAGCAGCTTGGGTTCGAAGACTTCGACGGGAGCGTCCAGCGGGTGGTTGTCGTAGCTGCCCGGCGGCAGCAGTTCCAGCAGCAGGCGCCCGCGCGCCTCGCGCTGGGCCTGCTCGATGCGCGCCTGGGTGAACTGGTGGACGACGGCCACCAGGCCGACGCAGAGCACCGCGAAGGCCCCCAGCAGCAGGGCGTTCTTCAGCATGGAACGGCGGCTGTCGGCCATCTCATTCCCCCAGCTTGAAGCCGCGCTTGGGCTTCTTGTGCCCGTAGGTGCGCGGGCGGGTGTAGTAGTCGATGGTCGGCGCCGCCAGGTTCATCAGCAGCACGGCGAAGGCCACGCCGTCGGGGTAGCCGCCCCAGGCGCGGATCACGTAGGTGACGATGCCCACGCCGAGGCCGAACACCAGGCGCCCGCGGTTGCTGGTGGCGCCGGAAACCGGATCGGTGACGATGAAGAACGCGCCGAGCATGGCCGCGCCGCTGAACAGGTGGAACAGCGGCGAGCCGTGGGAGTCCGAGCCCGAGCCGTTCCAGAACAGCAGGCTCATGACGAACAGGCCGCCGAGCATGCCCAGCGGCGCATGCCAGGTGAACAGCTTGCGCCAGAGCAGGAACAGGCCGCCGGCGAGGAAGGCCAGGTTGACCAGTTCCACGCCGCGTCCGCCGACATGGCCGAAGGCCGTGCTCTGCGTCACCAGCTCGTCGATGGTCAGGCTGTGGTTGTTCTTCAGCACGTCCAGCGCGGTGGCGCCGGCCCAGGCGTCCGGCGGCGGCGCGCCCAGGCCGAGGATGCGCGACAGGCCGTCGACCAGGCCGAGGCCGGCGTCGGGGCTGGGCCAGCGCGTCATTTCCAGGGGGAAGGACACCAGCACCACCACGTAGCCGAGCATCGCCGGGTTGAACGGGTTCTGCCCGAGGCCGCCGTACAGGTGCTTGCCGAACACCAGGGCGAAGGCGCTGGCCAGCAGGCTCAGCCACCAGGGCGCGTAGGGCGGCAGGGCCAGGGCCAGGAGCACGGCGGTGACCAGCGCGCTGCCGTCCTTGAGGAACACCGCCAGCGGGCGCTTGCGCAGGTGCAGCATCAGCGCTTCGGTGCCCAGGGCCACGGCGCTGCACCAGAGCAGGTTGAACAGCGGGCCGACGCCGTACAGGGCGATCAGCGCCAGGGCGCCCGGGGCCAGCGCGGCGAGCACCTGCAGCATGACCTTCTGCGTGCGGTTGGCGCCGGTGGCGTGGGGCGAGGAAAAACGCGGCAGGGCCATGGGTCACTCCGTATCGCGCGCGGCCAGCGCGTTTTCCGCCGCCGCCAGGCGCTCGCGCGCGGCGGCCAGGCGGGCTTCGTCGGCGCCTTCGCGTTCGAGCTTCCTGAGGTCGGCGCGGGCGTAGGCCAGTTCGGTCTTGAGGGCGCGGGTGGCGGCGTCCACCGGGCGCTTGTCGATGCGTTGCAGGTCCGGCGCGGGCTTGCCGCTGGCGTCCTCGGCGGCATGCAGCTGGCGCTCGGCCTCGGCCAGGGCTTCGCGCAGCAGGGCCAGGTCGGCTTCGCCGGCGCCGTCCTGCTCGGCTTTCCTCAGCTCGGCGCGGCGGCTGACCAGGGCGATCTTGGCCTTCTTCAGGTTCGCCATGCCGTCGCCGGCGGGCTCCGCCTTGGGTTCGGGCGCTGCCTGCAATTGCGCCAGGTGGCGCTCGGCCCGTTCGGCGGCTTCGCGAAGCTGGGCTAGGGTGGCCTGTTGCTGTTCGTCGGGCGCTTCGCCGAAGGCTTTCTCGGACTTCTTCAATTGGGCGCGGGTCATGGCAGCGTCGATCTTCGCCTTCTTCAGGGCCGCTTCGTCGCCGATTGCTGGCTTGGGAGCGGCGGGGGCTGGTTCGGCTTCGGCAGCTTCCAGGGCCAGGCGGGCCTGCTCGGCGGCCTGGCGCAGGGCCTCGACCTGGGCGCGTAGTTGTTCGGTGTCGTGGGCGGCCAACTGCTTTTCGGCCTTCTGCAGGGCGACGCGGGCCATGCTGGCTTCGATCTTCAGCCGCTTGAGGTCGGCGCCGGCGTTGCCCACGGCCTTCTCCGCCTTCACCCGTTCGATGACCGCTTGCGGCGCTTCCGCCACCGGCGCGGCAGCCTGGGCTTCGCGGGCGCGGGCGGCGCGTTCCAGGCGGGCCTGGCGTTCCTCGGCCTTGCGTTGCTCTTCGCGGCGCAGGCGTTCCTGGCGGTGCTCGAAGCGCAGGCGCGAATGCTCGGCCTTCTGCTGTTTCAACTGCAGTTCGCGGATGTCCGCCTTGGCCGCGCGGTAGTACTGCACCAGCGGGATGCTGGAGGGGCAGACGTAGGCGCAGGCGCCGCACTCGATGCAGTCGAACAGGTTGTAGGCCTGCAACTGCTCGTGGTCGTCGCCCCGGGCGAAGAAGTACAGCTGCTGCGGCAGCAGGCTGGCCGGGCAGGCCTGGGCACAGTCGCCGCAGCGGATGCACGGCAGCGCCGGCGGCGGCACCGGTAGTTCCTCGGCGGTCGCGGCCAGCAGGCAGTTGGCGGTCTTGATCAGCGGGGCCTGCAGGTCGCCGAGGGTGATGCCCATCAGCGGGCCGCCCATGATCAGGCGGCCGAGCCGGCCGCGGTCCAGCCCGGCGAATTCCAGCAGTTCGCCGACCGGCGTGCCGAGCAGCGCCTCGACGTTCATCGGCCGCGCCAGGGCGGCGCCGGTCAGGGTGGTGATGCGCGAGATCAGCGGGCGCCCGAGGATCAGCGCGTCGCGCAGCGCCACGGCGGTGCCGACGTTGACGCAGACCATGCCGATGTCCGCCGGCAGGCCGCCGCTGGGCACCTCGCGGCCGCTGAGCAGCTGGATCAGCTGGCGTTCGCCGCCGGAGGGGTATTTGGTGGGGACCACCCGCAGTTCGATGGCGCGCTCGCCGATGGCCTGGCGCAGGGCCTCGATGGCCTGGGGCTTGTCATCCTCGATGCCGAGCAGCACCTGCGGCGGCTGCAGCAGGTGGATGAGAATCTCGATGCCTTCCACCAGTTCGGCGGCGCGTTCGCGCATCAGCATGTCGTCGGCGCTGATGTAGGGCTCGCACTCGGCGCCGTTGATCACCAGGGTGTGCAGGTCTTCGGCGGCGCGGGCGGCCAGCTTGGCGGCGGTGGGGAAGCCGGCGCCGCCGAGCCCGGCGATGCCGGCCTGGCGGATGCTTTCCAGCAGGGCGGCGGGGCTTTCCAGGCGGTAGTCGGGGCAGGGCTGCAAGGGCGCCCATTCGTCCAGTCCATCGGCGTCGATGACGATGGCTTCGGCCAGCAGGCCGGAAGGGTGTGGATAAGGTTGCTCGCCGATGGCCACCACCGTGCCGGAGGTCGGCGCATGCACGGCGGCGCTGATGGCGCTGCCGGGGCTGGCGATCATCTGGCCCTTGAGCACGCGCTCGCCGACGTCCACGCAGGGCAGGGCCGGCGCGCCGGTGTGTTGCTGCAGCGGCAGGATCAGCCGGCTGGGCAGTGGCGCCTGGACGATGGGGCCGGCGGTGGATTGCGCCTTGTTCGGCGGCAGGTATAAGCCGCCGGGGAAGTCCCAGGCCTTGGCGTTCATGCGGCCTGCTCCCGGTCGCTGGCGATCAGCCGGGCATCGGGCAGCGGCCATTTCCAGTCGCGCACACCGACTTCCAGGTCGAGCATGTCGATGCAGTCCACCGGGCAGGGCTCGACGCACAGGTCGCAGCCGGTGCATTCGGCGGCGATCACCGTGTGCATCTGCCGCGCGGCGCCGACGATGGCGTCCACCGGGCAGGCCTGGATGCACTTGGTGCAGCCGATGCACTCGGCCTCTCGGATGAAGGCCACGCGCGGCGGGGTTTCCGCCGGAGCGTCCAGGGGCGGCGCCTCGACGTCGAGCAGGTCGGCGAGGGCGGCGATGGTGGTGCTGCCGCCGGGCGGGCACTTGTTGATCGCGTCGCCCTGGGCGATGGCCTCGGCGTAGGGCTTGCAGCCGGCATAGCCGCATTGCCCGCACTGGGTCTGCGGCAGCAGGGCGTTGACCTGTTCGGCCACCGGGTCGCCCTCGACGCGGTAGCGCACCGCCGCGTAGCCGAGCAGGGCACCGCTGGCCAGGCACAGGGCCAGCAGCACGCCGACCGCGAGCAGCACGGCAGTCATAGCTTGATCAGCCCGGTGAAGCCCATGAACGCCAGGGACATCAGCCCGGCGGTGATCATGCCGATGGCCGCGCCCTGGAATGGCTTGGGCACGTCGGCGATGGCGATGCGCTCGCGCAGGGCGGCGAACAGCACCAGCACCAGGGAGAAGCCCAGCCCGGCGCCGAAGCCCTGGACGCTGGACTGCAGGAAGCCGTACTCGGGCTTGTTGGCGTTGAGCAGGGCCACGCCGAGGACGATGCAGTTGGTGGTGATCAGCGGCAGGAAGATGCCCAGCACGCGGTACAGCAGCGGGCTGCTCTTCTTCACCAGCAGTTCGGTGAACTGCACCACCACGGCGATCACCAGGATGAAGCCGATGGTGCGCAGGTACTCCAGGTCCAGCGGGCGCAGCACATAGCGCTGCAGGATGTAGCTGCAGATCGAGGCCAGGGTCAGCACGAAGGTGGTGGCCAGGGCCAGGCCGATGGCCGTCTCGATCTTGCGCGACACGCCCATGAACGGGCACAGGCCGAGGAACTGCACCAGCACGAAGTTGTTGACCAGGATGGCGCTGACCAGGATCAGGGCGAGTTCGGTCATGGCCGGGCGCCTCGGGCCGGGCGGTGGCGGAGCTTGGGCATGCTCAGATTCCCGTGATCAGCAGGTCGATGGCGGCGATGATGTCCAACCGCAGGTGCGCCAGGCTGCCCACCGGTTCGCCCAGCTCGCGGCGCGCCACGCCGGCCATCTGCGGGGTGAGCAGCAGCAGCGTTTCGCCCCCCACCGTCACCTCGGGCATCAGCCGGTCGATGCCGGCCAGGCCCTTGCCGCGGCTGAGCGGGATCACCACGCGGGTGTTCAGCGAGGCGAGCAGGTCGCTCTGCACGTCCAGCAGCAGCGGGATGTCCTCGCGGCTGCGCGGGCTGGGGTTGCGGTACAGGTCGAACTGCGGCATCAGAAGCTCCGCAGGTCGTCGGCGAACACGCCGGCGCCGTCCACATGCTGATTGTAGGCGTCTATCGCCTGGCGGTTCTGTTCCAGCCAGCGTTGACGCAGGCGTTCGCGCACCACGTCGGCCAGCGCTTCCTCCAGCACCGCCGAGAGGTTCACGTCCAGCTCGCGGGCCTGCTTGAGCAGGTCGCTGTTCAGGCTGAGGTTGGTGGCTTTCTTCGGGGCTTGGGGATCGTAGGTCGTGTGCATGGGAACCTCCGAGACGGATGCGCATAGGTTATGCGCATGGCTGTGCCCGGGCAAGGCAGAAACGACGACGCCGGCCCTGGGGCCGGCGTCGCGTTCGGCGCGTGCCGCTTACTTCACGCGCTGGCCCGGCTTGGCGCCGCTGTCGGGGCTGAGCAGGTAGATTTCCTCGCCGCCGGGGCCGGCGGCCAGGACCATGCCTTCGGAGACGCCGAACTTCATCTTGCGCGGGGCAAGGTTGGCCACGTACAGGGTCAGGCGGCCTTCGAGCTTGCTCGGGTCCGGGTAGGCGCTCTTGATGCCGGAGAACACGTTGCGCTTCTCGTCGCCGATGTCCAGGGACAGGCGCAGCAGCTTGTCGGCGCCCTCGACGAACTCGCACTTCTCGATCAGCGCGATGCGCAGGTCGACGGCGGCGAAGGCGTCGAAGTTGATTTCCGCGGCCAGCGGGTCCTTCACCAGTTCGCCGTTGCCAGCGGGTTTGTTGGTGGCGGCGAGGTCTTCCTTGGAGGCTTCGATCATGGCTTCGATTTTCGCGGGCTCGATACGGGTCATCAGCGGGTTGAACGGGTTCAGCTGGTGGTTGGCCAGCAGTTGCTCGTGGTCGCTCCACTTCAGCGGGGCGACGTTGAGGAAGGCTTCGGCGGCCTCGGCCAGCTTCGGCAGCACCGGCTTGAGGAAGATCACCAACTGGCGGAACAGGTTCACGCCCAGGGCGCAGATGGCCTGGACCTCGGCCTGCTTGCCTTCCTGCTTGTTCAGCGCCCAGGGCGCCTTGTCGGCGATCCAGGCGTTGGCCTGGTCGGCCAGGGCCATGATTTCGCGCATGGCGCGGCCGAAGTCGCGGGCTTCGTAGGCGGCGGCGATGCTCGGCGCGGCGGCCTTGAAGGCTGCGACCAGTTCCGGAGCCGGGTCGGCGTCCACCAGCACGCCGGCGTTGCCCTTGTGGATGAAGCCGGCGCAACGGCTGGCGATGTTGACCACCTTGCCGACCAGGTCGGAGTTGACCTTCTGCACGAAGTCCTCGAGGTTCAGGTCGAGGTCGTCGACGCCGCGGCCGAGCTTGGAGGCGTAGTAGTAGCGCAGGTATTCCGGGTCCAGGTGGTCCAGGTAGGTGCGCGCCTTGACGAAGGTGCCGCGGGACTTGGACATCTTCTGGCCGTTGACGGTCAGGTAGCCGTGCACGTTCAGCGCGGTGGGCTTGCGGTAGCCGGCGCCTTCGAGCATGGCCGGCCAGAACAGCGCGTGGAAGTTGACGATGTCCTTGCCGATGAAGTGGTACAGCTCGGCCTTGGAATCCTTGTTCCAGAAGGCGTCGAAGTCCAGCTCCGGGCGGCGCGCGCAGAGGTTCTTGAAGCTGGCCATGTAGCCGATGGGCGCGTCCAGCCAGACGTAGAAGTACTTGCCCGGGGCCTCGGGGATCTCGAAGCCGAAGTAGGGCGCGTCACGGGAGATGTCCCATTCCTGCAGGCCGGCGTCCAGCCATTCGGCGATCTTGTTGGCCACCGACTCCTGCAGCGCGCCGCTGCGCGTCCACTGCTTGAGCATGGCGTCGAAGTCCGGGAGCTTGAAGAAGTAGTGCAGCGACTCCTTGAGCACCGGGGTGGCGCCGGAGATGGCCGACTTCGGGTCCTTCAGCTCGGTGGGCGAGTAGGTGGCGCCGCAGGCTTCGCAGTTGTCGCCGTACTGGTCGGCGGTGCCGCACTTCGGGCAGGTGCCCTTGATGAAGCGGTCGGCCAGGAACATCTGCTTTTCCGGGTCGAAGTACTGGGTCACCGGGCGCGTGGCGATGTGCCCGGCGTCGCGCAGCTTCAGGTAGATGGCCGAGGACAGCTCGCGGTTCTCTGCCGAATGGGTCGAGTAGTAGTTGTCGAAGTCCACCAGGAAGTCGGCGAAGTCGGTCATGTGCTCGGCGCGCACGGCGTCGATCAGCTGTTCCGAGGTGATGCCTTCGCGCTCGGCGCGCAGCATGATGGCCGAGCCGTGGGCATCGTCCGCGCAGACGTACACCGCCTGGTTGCCACGCATCTTCTGGAAACGCACCCAGATGTCGGTCTGGATGTATTCCAGCATGTGGCCCAGGTGAATGGAGCCGTTGGCGTAGGGCAGGGCGCTGGTGACGAGGATCTGGCGGTTTTCGGACATGATGCTCAGGCCATTGGGGCAAAACGAGGGAAGTCGGTAACTATAACAGGCTGCAGGCAGCAGGCTATAGGCTACAGGTAGGAGCGAAGAGCGATCGGTGCTTGAAGCCCGAAGCCCGAAGCCTGAAGCCTGAAGCCTGAAGCCTGAAGCCTGAAGCCTGAAGCCTGAAGCCTGAAGCCTGAAGCCTGAAGCCTGAAGCCCGAAGCCCGAAGCCTGCAACCTATAGCCTGCCGCTGCTGTTAATATTCCCGCCTACCGTGCTCAGCCTTTTTTCGGGAGAACCCATGAGCGTCGTCACCCGCGCCACGGTGGAGGCCGTCCTCCGCCAGATCACCGACCCGCACACCGGCCAGAACCTGCTCGACGCCGGCTACCTGCGCGACCTCGACATCCAGGGCGGGCGCATCGCCCTGGGCCTGGAGCTGGGCTACGCCTGCGGCCTGTTCAGGAATGGCCTGGCGCAGACCGTGCAGATGGCCCTGGAAGCCCTCGACGGGGTGGACTCGGCCCAGGTGAAGGTGGACGTGAAGATCGCCGCGCACAAGGCCCAGGCCCAGGTGCCGGGTATGAGCAACGTGAAGAACATCATCGCCGTGGCCTCCGGCAAGGGCGGCGTGGGCAAGTCCACCACCGCCGCCAACCTGGCCCTGGCGCTGGCCCGCGAAGGGGCGAAGGTGGGCATCCTCGACGCCGACATCTACGGCCCCAGCCAGGGCATTATGTTCGGCATTCCCGAGGGCACCCGGCCGAAGGTGCGCGAGCAGAAGTGGTTCGTGCCGCTGGAGGCCCATGGCGTGGAGGTCATGTCCATGGCCTTCCTCACCGACGACAACACCCCGGTGGTGTGGCGCGGGCCGATGGTTTCCGGCGCGCTGCTGCAACTGATCACCCAGACCGCCTGGAACGACCTGGACTACCTGGTGATCGACATGCCGCCGGGTACCGGCGACATCCAGCTGACCCTGGCGCAGAAGGTCCCGGTGGCCGGCGCGGTGATCGTCACCACCCCGCAGGACCTGGCCCTGCTCGATGCCAGGAAGGGCGTGGAAATGTTCCGCAAGGTCAACATCCCGGTGCTGGGCGTGGTGGAGAACATGGCGGTGCACATCTGCTCCAACTGCGGCCACGCCGAGCACCTGTTCGGCGAGGGCGGCGGCGAGAAGCTGGCGGCGCAGTACGGCGTGGAACTGCTGGCTTCGCTGCCGCTGTCCATGGCCATCCGCATGCAGGCCGACGGCGGCAAGCCGACGGTGATCGCCGACCCGGAAAGCCAGTTGGCGATGATCTACCAGGAAATGGCCCGCTGCGTGGGCGCGCGCATCGCTCTGAGCGAGAAGGACGCGCCGGCGATGCCGAGCATCTCCATCAGCGAGGACTGATCAAGGGCGCGGCCTGGCGGCCGCGCTCGTCATTTGCCGGACGCCATGGCCGCGGTGGCCTCAGTTGACCTTCAGCTTGCCGCCACGGCCCAGCCCGCCCTCGACGTTCTGGGCCTTGTAGTCCTGCAGGGACACGACCATCTTGTTCCAGGCATCGATGAAGGCGACCACCGTGGCCTTGCCTTCGGGCGTGCGGGAAAAGCCGCCCAGCCCCCCGCCGACGCCACCGCCGAAGCCGGCCAGCGCGGCTCCGTAGTTGGTCGCGGTCGAGTTGCCTTCGGCTGCGGCGATCTGCACCGAGGAGCGAATGTCGAACAGCGAGAGCGTGACCACCGAGGCCTTGGTTTGCAGCGCGCCGGCGAGTTGGCCGATGGCGGCGTTGCCGATCAGCCCGCCGAGGGTTCCGGCCAGGCCGCCAATGGCGGAGTCGTTGATGATGATCTGCGGTTCCAGGTAATAGTCGGCGGCGACCCGCTGGCCCTTGTGCTGTTTAGAACCGGCGCGGTATTCGCCGGATAGCCGCTGTATCTCGGTGATGCGCGACAGGCGGGCGTCGGATCGCTGGTTGCCGATCGAGGTGATGACGAAGCAGTTCGATTGCTGTACCGCCAGGCGCAGCAGGGGTTCGATGGAGGTCATCTGCGTGGCGCTGCCGAAGGGGCCGTACCAGTCGGCCTCGCGCCCGTCGTCCACGGCGATGGTGCCCAGTGGCCTGTCGCAGCGCTGCAGCGATTGCTGCGCGCCGTTGCTGTTGCCGCCGGCCGCCGCGCCGGAAACCCCGGCATGCTGTCCCCCCGGCGAGAGCAACCCTCCGCCCAGTGCCGCGCATCCATTCAATGTGCCGGCAATGACCGCGCCCAGCATGTATTTAACAATGCTCTTCGATTTTGATTTCATGTTGTTTGCCGTTTGGTGTTGGGGGGTGTTTGTTCTTCTGCCAGTTGCCGTTGCGGAAACTTTCGACTTGTGACTTCCAGCTAGCGCCAGTGCCAGTTGTCATCCCGCCAATAACTGCGATAGGGATAGGCCGAGTACCAATAGCGCAGGGTCATTTCCCGCCAATCGGTCTTCCACTTGAAATAGGCGGCTTCGGAGTTTTTGGCGGCGCGGGCCTGGGCCAGGAGTTGCATCGACTCCTGGTCGCCTCGGCCCGCGGCCATCGCCAGCCATTTCTCGGCTTCCTGCGGGTCCGCGCCCATTTCCTCGAGGCCGCCCAGGTAGAGGCCGCCGAGGGCCTTCTGCGCCTCCAGGTCCCCGCGCTCCGCGGCGCTGCGCATCCACTGCAGCGCCTGGTAGCTGTCCTGGGCCACGCCATCCCCGCGGAAATAGCGCAGCCCCAGGTCGTAGGCCGCGCGCGGGTCGCTGGCGGCGAGGGACAGGAGCGCGCTCGAGGCTCGGTCCGTGTCGATATCCGTGGGGTTATTGCCGGCAACTGAGGATGACGCTGGGGGCTGTTGTGCTCCACAGCCTTGTTCATCGCAAACCGGCTTCGGGTCATTTGTCGCGCACGCAATTAGCAACAAGGGAAACAACAGGAGGGGAATCTTTGGATTCATGGGAGTTCCCTGCGGGGCGTTTATTGTGATTTCCGCTGTAGGCAACTTATGGCGGGGCAGGGGACAAAGTATCTTTCACGTCCGGTTCAAGGTGCAGGTGAGGTTTCTTTTGAGTCTTGTGAGATTTTTCTTAAAAATTCGGAAGTATCTCGGCAATATCTGAAATACGCGTTGGCCCGCCACTCTCGTGGGCTGCATTCGTGCATTGCTGGAAGGCCTTCGGCGGGCCTGTGCGCAACGCGCTCTCGACGTTGGTCATGCAGCCTTTGCTGCCGACGGGCGCTGCCGGTAAGATTCGCGTTTCTTTTTCAGCAGCTACGGGACGCCCGCCATGAGCATCAAATCGGACAAGTGGATTCGCCGCATGGCCCTGGAGCACGGGATGATCGAGCCCTTCGTCGAGCGCCAGGTGCGCGGCGCCGACGACAGCCGGGTGATCTCCTACGGCGTCTCCAGCTACGGCTACGACGTGCGCTGCGCCGCGGAATTCAAGGTGTTCACCAACATCCACTCGGCGGTGGTGGACCCGAAGAACTTCGACGAGAAGAGCTTCGTCGACATCAACAGCGACGTCTGCATCATCCCGCCGAACTCCTTCGCCCTGGCGCGTACCGTGGAGTACTTCCGCATCCCCCGCGACGTGCTGACCATCTGCCTGGGCAAGAGCACCTACGCGCGCTGCGGCATCATCGTCAACGTCACCCCGCTGGAGCCTGAGTGGGAAGGCCACGTGACCCTGGAGTTCTCCAACACCACCAACCTGCCGGCGAAGATCTACGCCCACGAGGGCGTGGCGCAGATGCTGTTCCTGCAGTCGGACGAGGCCTGCGAGGTGTCGTACAAGGACCGTGGGGGCAAGTACCAGGGGCAGACTGGGGTGACGCTGCCCAAGGCTTGAGGCTTGAGGCTTGAGGCTTGAGGCTTGAGGCGAACGCGAGAAACCGGGCTTTGGCCCGGTTTTTTGTTGCCGGCTGAATCTTGACCTTCAGCCTGCTCAGGACAAGCCCCCTCTCCCTTCAGGGAGAGGGCTGGGGAGAGGGGACGGACTTCGACGACACTCCGGCGCTGGGACTTGGCCCCGTTCCCCCTCCCTAACCCTCCCCCGCAAGCGGGAGAGGGGACCGTTCGGTGTGAAGCGGGGCTACGGAGCTCCCTGCGAGACTATGGCGTTGCCGGCTGACTCCTGATCTTCAGCCTGCTCAGGACAAGCCCCCTCTCCCTTCAGGGAGAGGGCTGGGGAGAGGGGACGGACTTCGACGATACGCCGGCGCTGGGCTTGGCCCCGTTCCCCCTCCCTAACCCTCCCCCGCAAGCGGGAGAGGGGACCGTTCGGTGTGAAGCGGGGCTACATCGCTCCCTGCGAGACTATGGCGTTGCCGGCTGACTCCTGACCTTCAACCTGCTCAGGACAAGCCCCCTCTCCCTTCAGGGAGAGGGCTGGGGAGAGGGGACGGACTTCGACGACACGACGGAGCCGGGCTCGACGCCGCTCCCCCTCCCTAACCCTCCCCCGCAAGCGGGAGAGGGGACCGTTCGGTGTGAAGCGGGGCTACATCGCTCCCTGCAAGCCTACAGTTGCCGGCTGACTCCTGACCTTCAGCCAGCTCAGGACAAGCCCCCTCTCCCTCCGGGAGAGGGCTGGGGTGAGGGGAACGGATTCCGATGGCACGCCAGCGCCGAGCCTGGCACCACCCCTACTTCAGATTCCCACTGAGAAACTGCCGCAACCGCTCGCTCTTCGGCTGGCCCAGCACCTCCTGCGGCGGCCCCTGTTCCTCGACGCGGCCCTGGTGGAGGAACAGCACCTGGCTGGAAACCTCGCGGGCGAAGGCCATTTCGTGGGTCACCAGGATCATGGTGCGGCCTTCCTCGGCCAGGGCCTTGATCACCTTGAGCACCTCGCCCACCAGTTCCGGGTCCAGCGCCGAGGTGGGTTCGTCGAACAGCATGATCTCCGGCTCCATGGCCAGGGCGCGGGCGATGGCCACGCGCTGCTGCTGGCCGCCGGAGAGGAAGGCCGGGTACTTGTCCTCCACCTGGGTCGGCAGGCCGACCTTGGCCAGGTAGCTGCGCGCGCGTTCCTCGGCTTCCTTGCGCTCGACGCCCAGGACGCGGCGCGGGGCCAGGGTGACGTTCTCCAGCACCGTCATGTGGCTCCACAGGTTGAAGTGCTGGAACACCATGGCCAGGCGCGTGCGGATGCGCTGCAACTGCGCCGCGTCGGCCACGCGCATGCCGCCGGGGCTGGCGACCATGCGGATTTCCTCGCCATCCAGGCTCATGCGGCCTTCGTCGGGCTGTTCGAGGAAGTTGATGCAGCGCAGGAAGGTGCTCTTTCCCGAGCCGCTGGCGCCGATCATGCTCACCACGTCGCCGGTGCGGGTCTCCAGGGACACACCCTTGAGCACCTCGTTGTCGCCGTAGCGCTTGTACAGGCCTTCGATCTTCAGTGTGGTCATGGAGTCCTCAGGTTACGACCGCCGCGCGGCCGGGATGGGTTCAGCCATGGCTGGGGCCGAGGAAGGCCAGCCAGCGGCGTTCGGCGAGGCGGAACAGGCCGACCAGGGTGAAGGAGGTCACCAGGTACAGCGCCGCGGCTATGCCGAAGGACTGGAAGGAGAGGAAGGTGGCGGCGTTGGCGTCGCGGGCGATCTTCATGATGTCCGGCACCGTGGCGGTGAAGGCCACGGTGGTGGAGTGCAGCATGAGGATCACCTCGTTGCTGTAGTAGGGCAGCGCGCGGCGCAGCGCCGAGGGCATGATCACGTAGCGGTACAGGCGCCAGCCGCTCAGGCCGTAGGCGCGGGCCGCCTCGACCTCGCCGTGGGCGATGTTGCGGATGGCCCCGGCGAATATCTCGGTGGTGTAGGCGCAGGTGTTCAGGGCGAAGGCCAGCAGCGTGCAGTTCAGGCCGTTGCGGAAGAAGGCGTCGAGGATCGGCTGCTCGCGCACCGCCGCCACGCTGTAGATGCCGGTGTAGCAGACCAGCAGCTGGATGTAGAGCGGCGTGCCGCGGAACACGTAGGTGTAGAACTGCACCGGCCAGCGCAGCAGCGGGTTGCGCGAGACGCGGGCGATGGACAGGGGAATGGCGAAGGTGAAGCCGAAGGCGATGGACACCGTCAGCAGCCAGAGCGTCATGGCCAGGCCGGTGATGTGGTAGCCGTCGCTCCAGAGGAAGGCCTTGCCGTACTGCTGCAGCAACTCGATCATCGCAGGGCCTCGCGCACGCCGATGGCGTAGCGGCGCTCAAGGGCGTTGAGCACGATGTTGGAGACGGTGGTGAAGAGCAGGTAGATGGCCGCCGCCACCAGCAGGAAGAACAGCAGGCGGTAGCTGCTCTTGCCGGCGTCCTGGGCCGCGCGCACCACGTCGGAGAGGCCGATGATGGAGACCAGCGCGGTGGACTTGATCAGCACCATCCAGTTGTTGCCCACCCCCGGCAGGGCGAAGCGCATCATCTGCGGGAAGAGCACGAAGCGGAAGCGCTGCAGGCGCGTCAGGCCGTAGGCGCTGGCCGCCTCCAGCTGGCCGCGCGGCACGGCGAGGATGGCGCCGCGGAAGGTCTCGGTGAAGTAGGCGCCGTAGATGAAGCCGAGGGTGATGATGCCGGCGCTGAAGGGGTCGATCTCGATGTAGTCCCATTCCATGTAGTCGGTCAGGTCCGCCAGCCAGGTCTGCAGGCTATAGAAGATCAGCAGCATCAGCACCAGGTCGGGCACGCCGCGGATCAGCGTGGTGTAGCAGGTGGCGGGGAAGCGCAGCAGCCTGGAGCCGGACAGCTTGGCGCTGGCGCCCAGCAGGCCGAGGGTCACCGACAGCAGCAGCGAGCAGATCGACAGCTTGACGGTCATCCAGGTGCCGTCGAGGAGGATGGAGCCGTAACCCTTGAGGCTCATGGTCTCGGCCAGGGTACGGAAGAAGTCCTGGAGCATGCGCAGGCAACTCCTTGTGCGGCGTTATCAGCAGAATAGACCGCGCCCGGCCGCCTTGGCGGCAGCCGGGTGCGGTGGACGCGGGTCAGTCGTTGTAGATGTCGATGTCGCCGAAGTATTTCTTCTGCAGCTTGTCGTAGGTGCCGTCGGCGTGGATCGCCTTGATGCCCTTGTTGATCATCTCGCGCAGTTCGTTGTTGCCCTTCTTGATGCCGATGGCGATGTCGGCCGGCATCAGCGGGTCATGCACCGGCTTGCTGATCTCGAAGCCCTTGCCCTGGTCGGTGGTGAGGAAGCCCTGCTCGGCCTGCAGCATGTCCTGCAGCGAGACGTCCAGGCGCCCGGACACCAGGTCGGCGTAGACCTGGTCCTGGTTCTGGTAGCTCTTCACGTTGACCCCGGCCGGCTCCAGCTTGGCCTTGGCGAAGGTTTCCTGGATGGTGCCCTGCTCGACGCCGACGGTCTTGCCCTTGAGCGATGCGGCGGTGGCCTCCAAGCCCGAGCCCTTCTTGCTGATCATCGCGGTGGGGCTGGTGAACAGCTTGTCGCTGAAGTCGATTTCCTTCTGGCGCGCCTCGGTGACGGTCATCGAGGAGATCACGCCATCGAACTTGCGAGCCTTCAGGCCCGGGATCATGCCGTCGAAGTCGTTGGCCATCCACACGCACTTGACCTTCAGGTGCTCGCAGATGGCGTTGCCCAGGTCGATGTCGAAGCCGACCAGGCTGCCGTCCGGCGCCTTGGATTCGAAGGGCGCGTAGGACGGGTCGGTGGCGAAGCGGATTTCTTTCCATTCCTTGGCCTGCAAAGCTCCGGCGCCAGCCAGCAGCACCAGGGCGGAGAGGGTCAGCCATGCTTTTTTCATCGGTTGGAATCCTTGGTGGTTGATTCAAGCAGTGGAACCAAAGGCATAACATCAATGTGACAGCAAGTTTCGAACCAGAGGCGCAACCACGGGCCTCGGCGGTAGGAGACGGACGACAGGCGCGTTCCTACGACAGGTATAGCAGCCGGTCGGGGAAGGGATGCCCCATGACGGGGCGAGGAGGCGGGGTTTTCGGTAACAGCCTGGTGCGCCGGTTGTGGCGTGGGCAGCAAAAAAGAAAGGCACCCGAGGGTGCCTTGAAGATGATCATGGAGTAAGTCGACAGATCCGACCCGCCGGCGCGGCGGAAGTTCCGCGCCGCGCGCTCATTTCTGCGGAACGAGGGTCAGGCGCTTGCTGCCGTAGACGCGGTCGAGGTTCTGGCTCTGGAACGGGAAACTCATGTAGTCGCCCTTCAGCCAGGCGTCGATGCCGTCGGCGTAGTGCGGGCTGGCCGGGTTGCCGGACTGGCCGCTGCTGTTGACGCCGAGCATGGGCTCGCTCTGGCCGAAGTCGACGACGATGCGCATGGCCGGGATCAGCCAGGTGTCGAAGTTCTGGCCCCAGTTGTAGGCCGAGACGTTCAGCGTGCTGTGGTCGCCGCCGGCCGGGTAGGGGCCGCGGTCCAGGTAGCCCTTGATGGCGCCCAGGCCGGCGCGCTGTCCGGCGTCCAGGTAGGGCGCCATCTTGGTGCTGTCGCTGACCCAGTTGTAGGTGTGCAGCTTGCCCCACTGCCAGGCATGGCGGTCGCTGCCCAGCTTCTGCTCGCAGAAGGCGGTGGCGGCGGCCAGGCTGCGCGCGAGGATGGCTGGCTTGTCTTCCTTCTGCGGCGTTTTCACGTCGTCCCAGAAGGGGCTGTCGTCGCGGCCCAGCAGGTGGTCGGCCTGGGCCGAGTAGGAGAGGTCGGCGTTCTGCACGAAGGCCTTCCAGGCCGGGCTGTCTTCCGGGCCGAGTTCGTCGAGGAAGATCTGCTTCGCGCTTTCCTGCAGGAAGGCCTCGTAGAGGGCGGCGTCGGCGGAGCTGGCGGAGAGCTTGCCGTCGAAGGCCATCAGCCGGTCCAGGGCCTCGCGGGCGCGCTCGCGCTGGCCCTCGGGCAGCGCCTGGATCGCCTGCTTCAGCGGCGCGGCCATGCCGGGCGCGTCGAGCATGCCCTGCAGCTTGGCGGCGAAGGGCGTGGTCTGGTCGTACTGCATGGCGATCATGCTGCGCGCGTCGTGGCGGTTGCTGGCGTTGGCCAGTTGGGCGATGCGCTCGGCGCGTTCGGGGTAGTACCAGGAGCTGGACAGCTGCGCGCCGTAGCCGGGCTGCACGGTGCGGTTGTTGGCGGTGCCCAGCCAGCCCTGCTGCGGGTCCTGGTCGGAGGGATGGAGGATCGGGTCGGCATAGCCGTCCCAGTCGTAGCGCCCGTCCCAGCCGGGGGAGGGCAGCAGGCCGCGGCCGTCCTTGCGGTTGGGGAAGCGCCCGGTGACCTGCCAGCCGATGTGCTTCTCGTCGGCGAACACGATGTTCAGCGGCATGGCGCGTATTTCGCGGGTGGCGTCGAAGGCCTGCTCGACGCTCTTGGCCCGCGACAGGTCGAAGAAGGCGTCCAGGCTCCTGTCCGACACCGCCTGGATGCTCTGGTAGGCCAGGCCGTAGCTGGTGCTCATCGGCAGCGGCTGCAGGTCGTTCTTCTTCGCGCCGAGCAGGGCGCTGTTGAGCAGCGGGCCGTGGCGGGTTTCGTAGAGGGTCTCGCGCACCGGGCGCTGGCCCTTGATGAAGAAGGTCTCGACGCGCTCGCTGGCCGGCTTCCACTGGCCGTCGGCCAGGTAGTAGAGCTTGCCGCCCTGGCGCCGCAGCTGTTCGAGGAAGACGTCCTGGTTGTCGCCCATGACCATGGTCATGCCCCAGGCCAGCTTGCCGTTGAAGCCGGCCACCACGCCGGGTACGCCGGCGATGGTGACGCCCGCGGCGCTGTACTTCGGCGAGCGGATCTGCATGAAGTTCCAGATCGACGGCATCGACAGCGGCAGGTGGGTGTCGTTGGCCAGCAGGCTCTTGCCGCTGCGGCTGCGCTGCGGGGCGATGGCCCAGTTGTTGGAGGCGGCCACGCCGAGCATCTGCAGCCCGGCCACGGCCTCGGCGGCGCCACCGACCTCGGCCAGGCCGGGAATCTGCCCGGCGAGGTTCAGGCCCTTGAGCTTGTCGGCCTCGGCGAAGGGCAGTTCCTCGTCGGGATAGATGGGCGTGAGCCAGGCGAGCTTCCCGGCGCCGACCTTCTGCGCGAGCACCAGCGAGTCCAGTTCCTCCTGCAGGTTCACCGCCAGGCCGAAGTTGAGCAGGGCGAAGACCAGCGCCGAGTCTTCGGGCTTCCAGTATTCCGGGCGGTAGCCGGACTCGGCGAGGTCCATCGGCAGCTTGTCGCGGTAGCGGAACAGGTAGGCGTTGACGCCGCGCGCGTAGGTTTCGAAGAAGCGCTTCAGGCGCGGCGAGGAGCCGGCGTAGAGGGCATTGGCGGCCTGCCTGAGGTTGACCGTGCGCATGAAGCGGTCGATCTCCAGGGCGCCCGGGCCGACCATCTCCGACAGCCGCCCCTGGGCCATCAGGCGCAGGCCGACCATCTGGCCGATGCGGTCGCTGGCATGTACGTAGCCCATGGCGAAGAGCGCGTCGTGGAAGGTGCTGGTCTCGATCAGCGGCATGCCCAGGGCATTGCGGCGCACCGACACGCTTTCGGCCAGGCCCTTGAGCGGCTGCACGCCGGAAGTCGGCGGCAGGCTATCGGCGTAGCGGTCGTTCAGCCAAGTCTGACAGCCAGTCAGGCTGACGGCGGCGCTGAGGGTGGCGGCGAGGCCGAGTCGGGGAAGCGGGCGGAAGGCTCGCGAGGCCATGGAAGTGTGCTCCTGCACAGGGCTTGCGGAAAGCCGCTACGTTAGAGAGCCGCGCACCTTCGCGCAAGCCGCGGGGGCAGGGAATTCGCGGGGTGTGGGTGGTTCGGGAGGGGGGGCGCGGGGATGTTCGCGATGGGTGTTCGTGCCACCGGGGCGTCCGGCGTGGCCGGCGAGTCCAATCGCGGACGGAGCCCGCTCCTACCCCACCGGCACACAAGGCCTCGTAGGATGGCGTTGAGCGAAGCGATACCCATCACCACGACCGCATGGGTTTCGCCGAGGCTCAACCCATCCGTTGAGGCGCGCCTCGGCGCCGCCGGCAAGACTGTTCCTACGCCCTCCGGCAAATACGACGCCGCGTAGGATGGTGTTGAGCGAAGCGATACCCATCACCACGAGCGCATGGGTTTCGCCGAGGCTCAACCCATCCTACGAAGAGCGCCTTGGCGCAGTCGGCACTACGATCACCGGGGAGGCATGGCATTTCCCTCGTGGGAGCGGATTGCTCCTACAGGGGGTTTTTGTGCCCGCCGGAAACGAAAACGCCGTTTCCCCTCACGGAAGAAACGGCGTTCTCACCTAGCCCACCCGCCTCAGGCGCCGTGGCACTTCTTGAACTTGGCGCCGCTGCCGCAAGGGCACGGATCGTTGCGGCCAACGTCCTTCAGCGGATTACGCACCGGCTCGTGGCTGTGGTTGCAGTGCGGGCCGTGCACGTGGTGGTGATGGTCATGATCATGGTCGTGGTTGCAATCGGGACCATGTACATGGGGTTCCTGGCTCATGGGTGCCTCACTCCGGGATGAAATCGCCGGGGATTATCTCGCCATTGCGCGCGATATGCACGGTGCGGCCGAACAGCAGCCCGGTCTTCACGTCACCCTCGAGGCTGTAGCGGATCGGCTTGTCCGGGTCTTCCAGCAGCTTGACGATGTACTTCATGTGCCGCCAGAGGTTGGTCTGCACCGGTACCTCGAAGAACTGCCGGCCGTTGGCGGGCACGGTGAACCAGACGCTGGATTCGCCTTCGGCCAGGTCGACGTCGTTCAGCTTGACCTTGTAGGCCAGGCCGCGCACCGGCAGGCTGAAGTCGTTCGGGTTGTCGATACGGAAGTGCAGTGTGAACTGTTGCTCTAGCAGGCGGGCTTTCACCACGTCCACTTTCATCAGCTTCACGTCGGGGCTTTCGAAGCTACCGGTCATCCAGCTGCAACCGGAGAGGAGCGCGAAAATCCAGACTAGGCTGATAATTCTTATCGTTTGCGCCTGATAATTCATTTCAATCCCCCAAGACGTCCCAGTGTACCAAGCGGCTGCTTGGCCGCAAGTTGTTGTTGCGTTAAAAGAAGTTGTCCCATACTGGGCCGCCCGTCGGCAGACGGGAGAACACAGGAGTGTGATGGATGAGCCGTTACGAAATCGTCTTTTCCGGTCAGACGCTTCCAGGCGCCGATCCGGAAGCGGTGAAGGCCAACCTGGCCAAGCTGTTCCAGGCCGATGCGCAACGCATCGCCCTGCTGTTTTCCGGCCGCCGCCTGGTGCTGAAGAATAACCTCGACGCCGCCGCCGCCGACAAGTACCGCGCCGCTCTGGAACGGGCCGGCGCGCGCGTCGAGGTGGTGGACATGGCCCCCGCGGTGGAGGAGATCGAACTGGCCCCGCCGCCCGCCGCCGAACCCGCTCCTACCCCGGCACCGGCCGCGGCTACGCCGGGACGGCTGAAGGTAGCCCCGCGCGACGAGTACATGGCGGCCTTCGCCGAGGTGGACGCGCCGGACTTCGGCCTGGCCCCGGTGGGCGCCGACCTGCAGGACGACAAGGCCGAGCCGCGCGCGCCGCAGGTCGACCTCAGCCAGTTCAGCCTGGCCCCGGTGGGCAGCGACATGGGCCAGGCCAAGGCGGACCCCGCCGCGCCGGCGCCCGACACCAGCCATCTGAAGCTGGCCGACTGAGCGCTCAGCCGTTCTGCTGGGGATCGTCCTTGTAGACGAACTTGGGCATTTCCCAGTGGAAACGGATCGCCAGCAGGCGGAACAGGAAGCCGGCGAACAGGGTGATCAGCATGGCCTGCTCGTTGGGCAGCTCCAGCTGGATGCAGATCAGGTAGCACCAGGCGCTGGCGAAGGACACGCTGGCGTACAGCTCGCGGCGGAAGATCAGCGGCACGTCGTTGCAGAAGATGTCGCGCAGGATGCCGCCGAACACCCCGGTGATCACCCCGCTGACCGCGGCGATCAGCAGGCTGTGGCCCATCTCCAGGCCGACCTGGCAGCCGATCAGGGTGAAGGCCACCAGGCCGATGGCGTCGAGCACCAGGAACAGCGAGCGCAGGTGGCGCATCAGCGGCGCGATGAACACCGTGACCAGCGCGGCGCCGGCGGTGAGCGCCAGGTATTCCGGGTGGCGCACCCAGGTCAGCGGGTAGTGCCCCAGCAGCATGTCGCGCATCGAGCCGCCGCCCAGGGCGGTGACGCAGGCCACCAGCACCACGCCGAACAGGTCCATGCTGCGGCGCCCGGCCGAAAGCGCGCCGGTCATGGCCTCGGCGATGATGGCGATGATGTAGAGGGTGGTCAGCAGCATGGCGGGGCCCGCGGAAAAGCGCGCATTCTAGCCGATGCACCCAATGGGTGCATGCGGTGTCCCTTTTTGGTGGCAATGAATCCTTTGCTATCCACGCCCGCCGGAAGGCCGCTGGCTACCGGTGCAAGAGAAACGCTGACGTAGGATGGGTTGAGCTTGCGATACCCATCACCATGGCCGCATGGGTATCGCTTCGCTCAACCCATCCTACGAGGCATGCCTCGGTGCATTCGCCGCGTCAACCGATCCACGGCCCGCAGCATTTCTTCAGCTTGCCGCCGGCGCCGCACGGGCAGGGATCGTTGCGGCCCAGCTTGAGCGGCACCGTCGGGTCGAGGAAGTACCAGCGGCCGTCGCGCTGGACGAAGCCGGAGCATTCGCGGTGGCTGTGCTCGCCGTTGGCGTCGTGCCAGCGCGCGGTGAAGGTGACGCGGGCATGCTCGGGCGTGCCGCCGAGCACCTCGTGGCTTTCCACCTCCAGGCCCAGCCAGGTGCTGCCCAGGCTCCAGGCGCGGATGGCCTCCAGGTCCAGGCCGGGCTGCTGGGCCGGCAGCGTGGTGTCGCGCAGGTAGTCCACCAGGCCCAGGGCGTAGGCGCTGTAGCGCGAACGCATCAGCGCCTCGGCGGTGGGCGCCGGCTGGCCGGCGTGCAGGCGGCCGCAGCAGTCCGCCAGGGGCAGGCCGCTTCCACAGGGGCAGCAGGGCTCGGTCATGGTCACCACCAGTACTTGCCGAAGTTTTCCGGGTTGGCCCAGAACTTGGCGTTCAGCCAATCCGGGACCTGCTTGTATTCACGCAGATCGTAGGTGAACAGCGTGAGTGTCTGATCGTCGCGCTGGAAGCGTTCGCTGGCCTGCATGCCCAGGGCGTAGAAGTCGATTTCGGCGACGCCGGCTTCGGCCAGGTCGACCAGCACGGCGACGCGGCTGCTGTTGAGGTTGCGGATGCCGCCGACCAGTTGCAGCGCCGCGCGGCGCTCCAGGTGTTCCAGGCAGTCGGCCAGCAGCGCCAGGTCGTAACGCTGCGCCGCCAGTTCCGCCGGCAGCTCGCCCGCTGCGGCGCCGTGCACCTGGCAATCGGGGTGGGCCTGGCGGAAGGCTTCCACGGCGGGAATGCCGCTGGCGCCTACCAGCAGCAGGCGTTGCGGGGCGTAGCGGTCGAGCAGGGCGGCCAGCGCCTGCTGGGGCGTGCGAGCGGAAATCATCGGTGTGCGGAAACTCTCGTTCGGAATGCGCAGAGACTAGCCTGTGAACCCCTTCATGGCCTAGTGCTGGCGTATTCGTGCATCGCCGTCTTTACTCGGTAATTGTCGGTTCAGACCCATCTCACAGGAGAGACTGATATATGAGCATCAAAAGGACCGCTTTACCCCTGCTGCTGGTAAGCACGCTGCTCACCGGTTGCGCAGGGTTGCAGAAGTCCGACTGGCCGACCTGCGCATTGGTCGGTGGTGTAGGGGGCGCTGGCCTGGGCTCCATCGAAAGCAGTGCCTGGGCGGGCTGGGGCGCGCTGATCGGCGGCGTGCTCGGCGCGTCCTACTGCTGGGTGCATGGCGAAGGCGAGAAGGTGGTCGAGGCGCCGCCGCCCGCACCGGCTCCCGAACCGGCTCCGGCACCGCTGCCGAAGGAAGAGACCATCGTTGTCAGGGACCTGCACTTCGCCTTCGACTCGTCGAAGATCGACAACCGTGACAAGGACAAGCTCGACACCATCGCCACCCGCCTGAAAGAGGAAGCCTCCACCACCACGCTGGATATCTCCGGCCACACCGACAGCGTCGGCACCGACGCCTACAACCAGAAACTGTCCGATCGCCGCGCCCACGCGGTGGCCAACTACCTGGTGGATGCCGGCGTGCCTGCCAGCAGCATCAAGTCGGTGGAAGGCTACGGCGAAAGCAAACCGGTCGCCGACAACAAGACCAAGGAAGGCCGCGCGGAAAACCGTCGCGTGGAAATCCTGATCAAGCGCCAGTGACACCCGGCGCGTGCTGAAGCGAAAGGGGCCTTTGCGCCCCTTTCGTGTTTCCGCCGCCTATGGAAATCGTCACCGCCTCCGGAGTATGGTGCCGGCACAAGAAACCGGGGGAGCATCTACATGAAGGCTTTTGTGGGGCTGGGCAAGCTGGTTGCCCTGTTGTTCTGGCTGGCGGTGCTGGCCAATCTGCTGCATCCCTTCGCCCATCCGTTCGCGACCCTGCTGAAGGTCGCCGGGGGCCTCATCCTGCTGATCCACATCCTTGAACTGCTGGCGCTCGGCGCACGTCTGAAGGGGCGTTCGTCTCCCTGGCTGGACCGCATCCAGGTCCTGCTGTTCGGCATCTTCCATTTCCTCTCGCTGCCGGCACCGGCCAAGGAGGGCGGCCATGCGTAAGCTGCTGTTGGGCCTGATGCTGCTGGCGCCGATCGAGGCCGCCAGCGCCGCCTCGGTACAGGTGGAGGCCAATACCGTGCTGCGCCTGCCGGTGAAGGGCGAGTCCCTGAGCCTGGAACGCGTCCGCGTGGCCGAGGGCGGCGCGCTGCTGATCCCGTCGCGGGTGAAGGTGCTGCACATCGACGAACTCGACCTGCAGAAGAACGCCCGCCTGGGCGTGTTCCCCGGCGAGCAGCCGCTGCGCATCGAGGTGGCTCGCGGGCACCTCGCCGATGGCAGCGTGATCGCCGCCCAGGGCGCTTCCGGCAGCTTCCATCGCCCGGCCAGCGCCGGCCGCACCCTGACCCTGCGCCTGCAGGACGTGCAGGTGGAGAACCTGCTGGTCGACGTGCGCGGCGGCGTCGGCGCGCCGGGCTACGACGGCCTCGACGGCGCCCACGCGCGCAGCGGCGGCTGCCTGTGGGGCGGTGCGGAACAGGGCGGCGACGGCCAGGACGCCGGCGACGGCCAGACCGGTGGCGCCGGCGGCGTGGTGCGCCTGGAAGTGCCCCAGCAATTCCCCGTGGAACTGGTCAAGGTGCGCCTGGAAGGCGGCGCCGGCGGTGCCCCGGGCAAGCCGGGCAAGGCCGGCGCGCGCAGTGGCGAGAAGGGCTGCCTGCTGTACTCGGTGGACGGCGGCAAGGCCGGCCATGACGGCGGAGCCGGCAAGCCCGGCCCCAGCGGTGCCCAGGGCCGTCTGGACGTGGTGCGTTTCTGACTTGCTTCTGAGTTAGCCGCGCTTCTGACTGAAACCGGCGCGGGCCCGCGGCCCGCGCCAAGGCTCACCAGTGCGGGCGCGCGGCGACTATCGCTACCAGCGCCAGGCCCAGCAGCAGGTTGCCGCCCACGGTGCGGCGGATGCGTCCCAGCGCCGCGCCGCCGGCGGGCCAGTCGGACGCCTCGATGGCGCGGCGCAGCTCCGGCAGCTGCAGCGCCTGCACCCGCAGGAACAGCGCCAGCATGGCCACGTACAGCCCCATCATCACCTGCACGTAGCGCGGCGCGCCGGCCACGCCGTTGAAGCTCAGCTGCAACATGCCGATACCAGTCACCGGCAGCGCCAGCACCGCCACCCAGACCCACACGAAGAAGCGCCGGAACACCTCGACCCACAGCTTCAGCCGCGCCGGCGCATCCAGCGCGGCGACGGCCGCCGGACGGAGGATCGTCCAGGCGAAGAACATCCCTCCGACCCAGACCAGGGCGGCCAGGACGTGCAGGGCGTAGACGGGGGCAAAGGCGGTCATTCGGCGATCTCCGCTGGCGGTTGAAAATAAGCGCGCTATCATAGCCGCCCCACAGGGTCTGTTGACGTTTTGTCGCGAGCCGCGTTGCAGCGACAAATGGCGCCAGGCTAGGCGCGGGACGCAGGCAATGGCGTTCCCTTGGCAAGTCCCGCAACGACGCATGGCGCCATTTGCCGCGCAACCCGAAGGGACGGGCCCTTTTTTGCGTGGTGCCGCGTTACTCGTCGTTCATTTGGAATGACCAAACCGCTCTCCTCGCGCCTTGCCCCACGCAAAAAATGGCTCCGTCGCGGTCGTGACAAAACGCCAACAGACCCTGCTACCACTGAAAATTTATCCAGCATCCGGACATGTCCCGATGGACAGTCCCGCATGCCCGGGAATTCCATGCTCAGCAACGAACTCAAGGCCACCATCCAGGGCGCCTATACGCGCTTCCTGGAAGCCAAGGAACTCAAGCCGCGCTACGGCCAGCGCCTGATGATCGCCGAAGTGGCCAAGGTCCTGGGCACCATCGAGACCGACGAGGAAGGCCAGCGCAGCGGCGAGCCCGCGGTGGTGGCCGTGGAGGCCGGCACCGGCACCGGCAAGACCGTGGCCTACAGCCTGGCCGCCATCGCCTGCGCCAAGGCCGCCGGCAAGCGCCTGGTGATCGCCACCGCCACGGTGGCGCTGCAGGAGCAGATCGTCCACAAGGACCTGCCCGACCTGCTGCGCAACAGCGGCCTGGCCTTCAGCTTCGCCCTGGCCAAGGGCCGCGGCCGCTACCTGTGCCTGTCCAAGCTCGACCACCTGCTGCAGGAAGGCCAGGCGCAGAACGCCACGGCCCAGCTGTTCGAGGAAGAGGGCTTCCGCATCGACGTCGACGAGAGCGGCAGCAAGCTGTTCAACCAGATGATCGAGCGCCTGGCCGGCAACCGCTGGGACGGCGACCGCGACTCCTGGCCCGAGGCCATCGAGGACGCCCACTGGGCGCAGCTGACCACCGACCACAGCCAGTGCACCAACCGGCATTGCCCGAACTTCCAGCAGTGCGCCTTCTACAAGGCGCGCGAGGGCATGACCAAGGTCGACGTCATCGTCACCAACCACGACCTGGTGCTGGCCGACCTGGCCCTGGGCGGCGGCGCCATCCTGCCCGACCCGCGCGAGACCCTCTACGTCTTCGACGAAGGCCATCACCTGCCGGACAAGGCCATCGGCCACTTCGCCCACTTCACCCGTCTGCGCGCCACCGCCGACTGGCTGGGGCAGGTGGAGAAGAACCTGAGCAAGCTGCTGGCGCAGAACCCGCTGCCCGGCGACCTCGGCCGGCTGATCGAGCAGGTGCCGGAACTGGCCCGCGAACTGCGCACCCAGCAGCAGTTCATGTTCACCGCCTGCGAGGAGATCGGCGACTTCCGCGCCGGCGAGGACATGGAAGGCCGCGAGCGCCCGCGCCACCGCTTCGTGGGCGGGGTGGTCCCCGAGCACATCCGCGAGATGGGCATCGAGCTGAAGAAGGGTTTTTCCAAACTCACCGACCTCTTCACCCGCCTCACCGAACTGCTCAAGCAGGCCATGGACGGCGAGGGCACCGCCGGCGTCGCCAGCTACCAGGCAGAGGAGTGGTACCCGCTGTTCGGCAGCCTGCTGTCGCGCGCCCAGGGCAACTGGGAACTGTGGACCGCCTTCACCTGCGAGGACCCGCAGGACAGCCCGCCCATGGCGCGCTGGCTGACCCTCGCCGAGAGCGGCAGCTTCTACGACATCGAAGCCAACGCCAGCCCGATCCTCGCCGCCGAGACCCTGCGCCGCAACCTGTGGAACGTGGCCTACGGCGTGCTGGTGACCTCCGCCACCCTGACCGCCCTGGGTACCTTCGACCGCTACCGCATGCGCGCCGGCCTGCCGCGCGCGGCGGTCACCGCCGTGGTGCCCAGCCCCTTCCACCACGCCGATGCCGGCCTGCTGCGGGTGCCGGACCTGAAGGCCGACCCGCGCGACGCCGCCGCCCACACCGCGGCCATCGTCCGCGAGCTGCCGGCCATGGTCGAGGGCGCGCGCGGCACCCTGGTGCTGTTCGCCTCGCGGCGGCAGATGCAGGACGTGTTCGACGGCCTGGAGCGCGACTGGCGCAAGCGCGTGCTGATCCAGGGCAACCTGTCCAAGCTGGAGACCCTCAACAAGCACAAGGCCCGCGTCGACGACGGCGAGCCCAGCGTGCTCTTCGGCCTGGCCAGCTTCGCCGAGGGCGTCGACCTGCCGGGGGCCTACTGCGAGCACGTGGTGATCGCCAAGATCCCCTTCGCGGTGCCGGACGACCCGGTGGAAGCGGCGCTCTCGGAGTGGATCGAGGCGCGCGGCGGCAACCCCTTCATGGAGATCGCCGTACCCGACGCCTCGCTGCGCCTGGTGCAGGCCTGCGGGCGCCTGCTGCGCACCGAGCAGGACCGCGGCACCATCAGCCTGCTGGACCGCCGTGTGGTGACGCAGCGCTACGGCAAGGCCATCCTCAACGCGCTGCCGCCGTTCCGCCGCGAGATCGCCTAAGGCGCGGCATCCGTAACAGGGGACGGCGCGCCGTCCCAGGTCGCAAATCCCGGTGGCGCCCGGCGCCGCCCCAAGGACAAGGTTGCATGCGTTCACTCCGTTGGCATCTGCCCCTGCTGTTCAGCCTGAGCCTCGCCTGCGCCCCGCTGTGGGCCGCGCCCAGCGAGGACGTCCTGTTCAACTTCGTCAAGCCGATGGCGGTGGTCAGCGTCGGCCTGCAGGATGCCGACCTGCCCAGCGCCACCGCCGAGGCCACGCCCGAGGGCGAGATCCTGCGGCGGG